>NZ_CP023865.1:6282500-6550000 GCF_003711105.1 Actinoplanes teichomyceticus ATCC 31121 | reverse complement strand
GTAGCGAATGAAGGGTGAGAACCCCTTCCGCCGGATGACCAAGGGTTCCAGGGCCAGGCTAATCCGCCCTGGGTGAGTCGGGGCCTAAGGCGAGGCCGAGAGGCGTAGTCGATGGATAACGGGTTGATATTCCCGTACCCGCAAAGGAACGCCCAAGATGAACCCTCCTGTACTAACCACGCAAAGCGCCGGCGGTCTTCGGACCAAGGGCGTGGAGTCTGGGACCTTGGGTGGTAGTAGTTTAGTGATGGGGTGACGCAGGAAGGTAGCTGATCCCGGCCGGTGGTTGTGCCGGGGTAAGCGTGTAGGCCGTGTCATAGGCAAATCCGTGACACATGAGGCTGAGACGTGATGCCGAGCCGTTCTGGTGAAGTCAGTGATCCTATGCTGCCGAGAAAAGCCTCTAGCGATGTTCCGAGCGGCCCGTACCCGAAACCGACACAGGTGGTCAGGTAGAGAATACCGAGGCGACGGGTGAACTGTGGTTAAGGAACTCGGCAAATTGCCCCCGTAACTTAGGGAGAAGGGGGGCCGGACGCGTGAAGCCCCTTGCGGGTGGAGCGTGGTATGGCCGCAGAGAGCAGGGGGAAGCGACTGTTTACTAAAAACACAGGTCCATGCCAAGTCGTAAGACGATGTATATGGACTGACGCCTGCCCGGTGCTGGAACGTTAAGGGGACCTGTTAGCTCTTCGGGGCGAAGCGGAGAACTTAAGCGCCAGTAAACGGCGGTGGTAACTATAACCATCCTAAGGTAGCGAAATTCCTTGTCGGGTAAGTTCCGACCTGCACGAATGGCGTAACGACTTCCCCACTGTCTCAACCACAGGCCCGGCGAAATTGCAGTACGAGTAAAGATGCTCGTTACGCGCGGCAGGACGGAAAGACCCCGGGACCTTTACTATAGCTTGACATTGGTATCTGAATTCGATTGTGTAGGATAGGTGGGAGCCGGTGAAGCTCGGACGCCAGTTCGGGTGGAGGCGTTGTTGAAATACCACTCTGTTGGGTTTGGGTATCTAACTTGCGGCCCTGATCGGGTCGAGGGACAGTGTCTGGTGGGTAGTTTAACTGGGGCGGTTGCCTCCTAAAGGGTAACGGAGGCGCCCAAAGGTTCCCTCAGCCTGGTTGGCAATCAGGTGTTGAGTGTAAGTGCATAAGGGAGCTTGACTGTGAGACTGACGGGTCGAGCAGGGACGAAAGTCGGGACTAGTGATCCGGCACTTGCGTGTGGAAGCGGTGTCGCTCAACGGATAAAAGGTACCCCGGGGATAACAGGCTGATCTTCCCCAAGAGTCCATATCGACGGGATGGTTTGGCACCTCGATGTCGGCTCGTCGCATCCTGGGGCTGTAGCAGGTCCCAAGGGTTGGGCTGTTCGCCCATTAAAGCGGTACGCGAGCTGGGTTTAGAACGTCGTGAGACAGTTCGGTCCCTATCCGCCGTGCGCGTTGGATACTTGAGAAGGGCTGTCCCTAGTACGAGAGGACCGGGACGGACGAACCTCTGGTGTGCCAGTTGTTCCGCCAGGAGCATGGCTGGTTGGCTACGTTCGGAAGGGATAACCGCTGAAAGCATCTAAGCGGGAAGCTCGCTTCGAGATGAGGTATCCCACCACCTTTGAGTGGGTAAGGCTCCCAGCTAGACGACTGGGTTGATAGGCCGGAGATGTAAGCACGGTAACGTGTTGAGTTGACCGGTACTAATAGGCCGAGGGCTTAACCACTCTATGCTTTATGCTTAGCGTCCACTGTGTGATTCACAGCAAACGAACAACCATCCCATGCTGCTGTTTGTGGTGTGTGGGTTGCTGGTTGTGGTTTCGCTGATGGCTGTTTCGGTGGTCATAGCGGAGGGGAAACGCCCGGTTACATTCCGAACCCGGTAGCTAAGCCCTCCAGCGCCGATGGTACTGCACTCGGGAGGGTGTGGGAGAGTAGGACGCCGCCGGACTTAACGTTGAGAAAGGCCCACCCCGGACGGGGTGGGCCTTTCTTCGTTTTTGGCCTTTCTGGTTCCTGGCATTCTTCGTCGTGCTCCGGAGAAGTGCGGCCCGCCGGGGCACGCGGGCTTGCCGGAGCGGTGGTCGTCAGATGCCTGCTGTCGGGAGCAGACCGGTCATCCGTTCGGTGGCAGGTCGGTTCGTGGGAAAGGTCGCCTCAACCCGGGCGGTCGGCAACCGATCACGCGAGGCATGCGTAAGTGGACCCTCGGCGCTCTCGTCACCTCGGCGGTCGCCGCCTCGGCCGTCCTCGCCGTCCCTTCCCCCGCCGTCGCCGTCGGCGCGGTGATCGGCGCCGATGCCCCCGGCGCGGTGCCCGGCCGATACATCGTCACCCTGAAGAACCACGGAATGGGTCCCAGCGTGCACAGCCTCGGGGCCGGGCGGCTGCTGCGCAGCTTCCGCGCGATTCCGGGCTTCGCCGCCGAGTTGACCGCCGCCCAGGCGCGCCGCCTGGCCGCCGACCCGGCGGTCCGCTCCGTCGAGCAGGACCGCAGGGTTCGGGTGACGGCCGGGGAGGCGCCGGCCGCGACGGTGCGGGCGGTAGCCGGGAAGGCGCCGGCCGCGACGGTGCGGACGGCAGCCGGGGAGGTGCGGGTGGCGAGCACCCAGCGGACGCCGGCCTGGGGCCTGGACCGGATCGACCAGCGGTCGGTGAACGCCTCAAGGAGCTACACGCCGACCGACGACGGCTCGTCGGTGCACGCCTACGTCATCGACACCGGCATCCGGATCACCCATGCGGAGTTCGGCGGGCGGGCGTCGTACGGCTGGGACTTCGCCGACGGCGACCGCAACGCCGCGGACTGCGACGGGCACGGCACGCACGTGGCCGGCACCATCGGCGGGCTCACCTACGGTGTCGCCAAGAAGGTGCGGCTGGTGGCGGTGCGGGTGCTGAACTGCCAGGGCGAGGGCATGCTGTCCGACGTGATCGACGGCGTCGACTGGGTCACCGAACACGCGATCAAGCCGGCCGTGGCGAACATGAGCGTGGGCGGATCGTCGAGCCCGTCGCTGGACTTCGCGGTGGAGCAGTCGATCGCCTCGGGCGTGACCTACGTGGTGGCGGCCGGCAACGAGAACGACAACGCGGTGTGGAGCAGCCCGGCCGACGTGCCGGCGGCGATCACGGTGGCGGCCACCGACAACCGGGACCGGCGGGCCGCGTTCTCCAACTACGGCAGCCTGGTCGACATCTTCGCGCCCGGTGTGAACATCAGGTCGTCGGTGGCTGCGAGCAACACCGCGACGGCGCTCTACAGCGGCACGTCGATGGCCACCCCGCACGTGGCCGGCGCCGCGGCGCTGATCCTGGACGCGAGCCCGAAGCTGACCCCGGTGCAGGTGCGCAACCGGCTGGTCGCGAACGCCACCACCGGCAAGGTCACCGACCGGCGCGGTACGCCCAACCGGCTGCTGTTCGTCCCGGCGCCGCCCGCCAGGCCGGTGATCGCGACGTCTCGCGTGGCCGCGGGCAGGGTCGGTACGCCGTACTCCGGGAGATTGGCCCTGACCGCGGCCCGGACCGGCGTCTGGCAGGTGGCCGGCGGCAGCATGCCGCCCGGGCTGTCGCTGACGTCCGCCGGAACGATTGCCGGAACGCCGAGGAGGCCCGGCGTCTACGCGGTGACCGTGCGGTTCACCGACTACGTGCCGCAGGCGGTGACCCGGCGGATCGTTGTCCCGGTGGTGGCCGACACCCCGGTGATCGACGCCGAACTGCCGGGCGCCGAGGCGGGCACGGATTACACGGCGCGGCTGTCCACGGCGGACCGCCGGGACGGCACCTGGACGCTGGTGTCGGGCGCGCTGCCGGCCGGGCTCGGCCTGGACGGATCGGGCCTGATCAGCGGGGTGCCGGCGGCGTCGGCGGGGGAGACCGCGACGTTCACGGTCCGCTTCACCGACGGCTGGGGCAACACCGCGACCAGGCAGTACACGCTGGCGGTGAGCGCCGGGGCGTAGGGCTGACCGGGACCGGGCCGCGTCGACGCCCGGTCCCGCCGGCTACCAGTCGAGCGCCGCCGCGTACTTCTGGGCGATCGGTACGGACTCCGGCAGGTCGGCCTCGACCACCGGGAGCCCGGGCCGCGCCACGATCGCCCCGAGTTCGACCAGCAGCTGCCGCAGCACCGCCTCCGCGGCGACGGCCTGCGGCGCGATCCCGGCGGTGACCACCGGCACGGCGAATTTCCCGGCCAGCGCCTGGTTCGGCAGCTGGTCCAGCAGCACCTTGAGCACTCCGGTGTAGCTGCCCTTGTACGTCGGGGTCGCCACCACCAGCAGATCCGCGCCGGTCAGCGCCTCCACCGCGGCCGTGGTGGCCGGGTCGCCGCCGGTGAGCAGCCCGGCCCCCAGCTCGCCGACCTCGATGACGGTGGGCGCCGGTGAGCCGTGCCGGGCGGCGAGCGCCTCCCCGACCGCGACGGCCAGGGTGGACGTCCGTGATCCGGCCCGTGGGTTGCCGGACACCACAACGATTCCAGTCATCCGATTCGCGGCGCCCGCAGCGGCACGCCGCGCCTCCTTCCTCCAGAAGCGGGCGGCTGCCGCCCGGCGCAGGTTCGGGTACGAACCGTCATGGTGCCCGGTCGTCGGTCGCCACGGTGGTTTCCGGCCGAGGCGCGCTGGGCGAGCCGGGCCGGCGGTCAGGTGTCTTCCGACGATCCGTCCATCAGTTGGAACAGATCCACCATCGTGGTGGGAAGCGCCGCGGTCAACAGCGATCCCAAATCCTAGTAATGACATGGGCTTGGTGGGATGTGGCGTGCGTGACTACGATGCGGTATGCCTATCTAACAGATAGGAATAATATCCTTGCTGGGCGTCGCCCGATCCGGTGGCGCCGACCGTCGAAGGAGTCGCACATGTCCGCGCTCGCCATCGCCCATCCGCGCGCCCCCCATGCCCGTCCCGATCTGCGGCCGGTTCCGGACCTACCCGAGGAGGCGCCGGTCACCGTCACGATCAGCATCGCCGGTGGGGTCGGTGGCCGGGACCGGGTGCTGGCCGCGCTGCGAGAACTGGTGGATGCCGCCGGTCCAGGCGCCGCGATCGAGCTGGAGCCGCCGGCCGAGTCGCGTGTCGAGGGCGAGATCCGGCTGGATCCGCGGGCGCGCACCGCGCTGCGGGACGGGCGGCGTCTCGACCTCAGCCGGCTGGAGTACGACCTGCTCCTGTTCCTCGCCCAGCACCCCCGTCAGGTGTTCAGCCGGACCCAGCTGCTCACCCATGTCTGGGGTCACCGGCACACCACCAACCGCACCGTCGACGTGCACGTCAGCCGGTTGCGCACCAAGCTGGACGACCCGGAGCTGATCACCACGGTGTACGGCCTGGGCTACCGCCTCGCCGACGACGCGCCGATCGCCGTGCTGGAGCGCTGACTCATCCCGAAGGGGTCATATCCCCGCACTATGGGACGAAGGTTTCCGCAGCTCAACAGGGGCTTGATAACGATTGTTACAGATTGACCAGTCCTTGCAATTGGATCGACCAATTTAAATACTTGCGAGCACTGGCGTACCGGACCGGTATGCCACCTACCCAATCCCCCTGGGAGGAAACCGTGCTCAACCCGAAGCTTCGCCGACCGATCGTCGGCCTGGCCGTCGGCATTCTCGTGGGCAGCGCCTTCGCGGCTACGTCACCCGCCTCGGCTGCCCCGGCCGTGGGTGACGCGTCCTTCGCGCCGTCCGCGCTCGCCAGCAGGCTGGACGACCAGCTCGGTGCTCGTGACGCCGGGTCCTACCTGGACGCCTCCGGCAAGCTGGTGGTCAACGTGACCGACGCGACGACGGCGGCCGAGGTCACGGCGGCCGGGGCGACCCCGCGGTACGTCGCCCGCAGCGGCGCCACCCTCGCGGCGGCCGACGCGACCCTCAAGGCGAGCCTCAAGACCCCCGGTACCGCCTTCGCCGTCGACCCGGTGACCAACCAGGTCGTGGTCAGCTACGACGAGAGCGTGACCGGCGCCAAGCTGGCCGCCGTCAAGGCGACCGTCGCCAAGCTCGGCGACGCCGCCCGGATCGAGAGCATCCCCGGCAAGATCAGCACTCGGATCTCCGGCGGCGACGCGATCTACGCCGGCAGCGGCCGCTGCTCCCTCGGCTTCAACGTGCGCAACAGCGCCGGCACGTACTACTTCCTGACCGCCGGCCACTGCACCAACATCGGCTCGACCTGGACCAACGGCTCGACCACGCTCGGCACCCGGGCCGGCACCAGCTTCCCGGGCAACGACTACGGCATCGTCCGCTACACCAACACGACGATCACCAAGTCCGGCACGGTCGGCTCGCAGGAGATCACCTCCGCCGGCACCCCGGCCGTCGGCGCCACGGTCTACCGGCGCGGTTCCACCACCGGCATCCACTCCGGCCGGGTCACCGCCCTCAACAGCACGGTGAACTACGCCGAGGGTTCGGTCTCCGGCCTGATCCGGACCACCGTCTGCGCCCAGCCCGGCGACAGCGGCGGCTCGCTCTACTCCGGCACCACCGCGCTCGGCCTCACCTCGGGCGGCAGCGGCAACTGCTCCTCCGGCGGCATCACGTACTTCCAGCCGGTCGTCGAGCCGCTGAGCGTCTACGGCGTCTCGGTCTACTGAGCAACGGTTTCATCCCCACGGCCGGCCCTCCCCGAGGGCCGGCCGTGCCACGTCCGACGTTCGGCTGTGGCGGGACGTCGGGTGTGCTTGCGCTCTTCGAGAGTGGTCGTCCGGAGACCCCGGTCGCCACGGCGCCGCCTTCCGCCCGGCTCACCCCCGCGTCGTCGTAGCGGAACACCTGGTCGGCACGCGGCATCCGGGTCTGCTGGTCTCCGCACGGCGGTGCGGCGCGAGGTCCGTGCCGCGGGTCGGGGTCAGGCGCTTCACAGGAGATTCTCACCGATACGACCTGGCCGTCCCGTCCGCAGGCTTCTCAGCCACGCCCTGGCTAGGCCCGGCTGGTGCTCCTGGGAGCGGTGGGCTCAGCTGATGCTCTTGGAAGCCGGGGCGGGGTGCTGTCGGGAGCGCGAGGCCGGGCTGGCGATTGGCAGGGCGGGCGAGGCGGCGCCGGACGAGCGCAGCCCGGGATGGGGCCGCGGTCAGGGCTTGAGGTGGTGGTCCTCGGTGCGTTCCTCGCCGCGCCGGCGCAGCAGCTTCAGGCCGGGCAGGCCGGCGATCGCCAGATGCAGGTCCTCGGTCACCTCGAGCAGCTTGTGCAGGTCCGGGCCGACCTGGTCGAGCTTGCCCAGCAGCGGCATCACGTCGTTCACCAGGTGATCGCGCAGCGCCGGCAGCTCGTCGACCATCCGGATCGCCGCGGTCACCTCCTCCGGGGTGAGCTGGTCGATGAAGCGGGCGGCCAGCGGAGCGGCCTTGCGCAGGGTCGGGGCGTACCCGTCGAGCAGCTCGGTCGTCACGGCGGCGGCCTGCTCGGCCCGCGCGACCACGGCGGACGCCTGCGCCGAGACGGCGGCCGCGTCGGTCACGACGTCGCGCGCCGCGGAGCTGACCGTGCCGGCCTCGCCGACGATGCCGCGGGCCGCGGAGGCGACCTCGCCGACCTCGGTGACGATGCCACGGGCGGTGGCGCTGACTTCGCCGACCTCGGTGACGATGCCGCGGGCGGTGGCGCTGACCTCGCCCACCTCCGCCACGATGTCGTGCGCCGCGGACACGACCGTGCCGACCTCGGTGACGATGCCGCGGGCGGTGGCGCTGACCGCGCCGACCTCGGCGACGATCTCGGCCGCCGAGCTGGTCAGCGTGCCGGCCTCGATGACGATGGTGCCGGCCGCGTCGGCGGTGCCGGCGGCGCGGCGCACCAGGTCGCCGGCGGCCGTGGAGATCGCCCCGGCCTCCTCGACGGTCAGGGCGGCGGCGGTGGCGACGGCCCGGACCTCGGCGATCGTGCTCTCGGCGGAGCTGCTGATCGCCTGGATGTCGGTGACGGCGGCCTCGGCGGCGAGCGCCACCGCGCTGACCCGGCGGATCAGCTCCTCGGCCTGCCCGATCGCCAGGCCGGCCTGGTTGACCAGGAGCTCCGTCTGGCCGAGCAGGTTCATCGCGCGGACCGGCACACTCGCCACGGCGCCCGCGGTCTCGATCACCTGCCCGATCGCGGCGCGCGTGAGGTCGGCGGCGACGCCCGGCGCGGCCAGTGCGACGCGGGACATCTGGACGGCTCGGGACAGCAGGGACGCCATGCCCCTCATTCTGCTCCGTGCGGGCACGTCCCAAACGGTCACGAAGCGTGGCCGTCGCGCGGCTCACTGTGGAAATTCGGATATTAGTGGGCGATCCACAGGAGTCCGGGCACGCATCGGGGTGATCGGCACGGCAGTATGCAGGGGTGCGACGTACGCCGAAGTGGATCGTGATGGTGGTTGCCGTGGTTCTCCTGGGAGGTGCCGGCCTGGTGGGCAAGGGGCTGATCGGCAGCGAGGGAGTCGCCGCGACGTTCTTCGCCGGTGACGCGGCGAGCCCGTCACCGACCCGGCCGAGCCCCGAGGAGCTGGCCAGGATCGAGTGGGCGAAACGGGGCAAGGCGCTGGACGCCGCCCTGACGCGGTACGCCGCCACGGTCCCCGAGTTCTCCGTCGCGGTCCACGACGCCAAGACCGGCGCCACGTACGCGTTCCGCGGTGATGAGCACTACGAGACGGCCAGCGTGGTGAAGGTGCAGGTGCTCGCCTGCCTGCTGCTGACCGTGCAGGACGCCGGCCGCCGGCTGACGGCGTCCGAGGACTCCCGGGCCAATCTGATGATCCGCAACAGCGACAACGACGCGACCACCTCGCTTTTCCACCAGCTCGGCCGGCAGAGCGCGATCAGCCGGTGCAACGAGCGGCTGGGCCTGACCGACACCACGGTGAACAGCGCCTGGGGCCTGACCCGGACCACCGTCCGCGACCAGCTGCGGCTGCTGTCCGAGCTGGTCGACGACGAGGGGCCGCTGTCGGCGCGGGGCCGGGCGTACGTGCGGACCCTGATGGGCACGGTCGCCGCCGACCAGAACTGGGGCGTCCCGGCCGCGGCGCGGCAGGGTGAACAGGCCACCGTGAAGAACGGCTGGTTGCAGCGCTCCACCGAGAACAACCTCTGGATCATCAACTCGGTGGGCCGGATCACCGGCGACGGCGTGGACGTCTCCGTCGCGGTGCTGTCACACCGGCACCAGAGCCGGCTGGGCGGCATCGCGGTGGTCGAGAAGGTGGTCGGGACGACCCGGTCGTACCTCAGGTACTAGCCGCCCCCCGGCGCGCGTTCCACCAGGTGACCGCCCGGTTCACCAGCAGGATCAGGATGATCGCGGCGAGCACGCCCTGCCACGGCTCGGGGAAGATCGAGCCGCCGGCCAGGCCGATCGCCGCGTAGACCACCGCCCACAGGGCGCAGGCGGGCAGGTTGGCGACCACGAACGTACGCCAGGACAGGCCGGCGAACGCGGCGGCCAGCAGCACCGGCACCCGTCCGCCCGGCAGCAGCCGGGACACCAGCAGCACCGGGACCTGCCGGTCCCGCAGCCGGGCCTTCACCGCCGCCAGGTGCTCCCCGTCGCGCAGCCAGCGCAGCCGGCGGGCCAGCTGCTCGCCGCCGAACCGGCACATCCCGTACATCGCCAGGTCGCCCACGTAGGCGCCGGCCGCGCCGGCGGCGACCACCAGGAGCATGGTGACCGGGCGGCCCTCGTGGAAGGCCAGGGCGGCCGCCCCGCTGACCGCCGCGCCGGTCGGCACGATCGGCACGATCGCGCCGAAGCACACCACCACGAACAACCAGCCCAGCGCGGCGACGGTGGCGATCACGCGGCCGGCCCGAGGCTCAGCGTCTCGCCGTGCGTCAGCACCCGTACCCGGGTGTCCGGCACGCGTCGCGCGGCGTGCTCGGCGAAGCGCTCGCCGGGTTCGTCGAACAGGTGCCGGCGGACCCGGTCCAGGCCGATCGGCCACAGCGTGCCGTAGTGCACCGGCACCGCCCAGGACGCCTTCACCCGGCGCAGCGCCTCGGCCGCGTCCGCCGCGTCCAGGTGGCCGTGCGAGCCCAGGCTCGGCCCCCAGCCGCCGACCGGGATCAGCGCCAGGTCCAGCGGGCCCAGCTCGTGCATCTGCTCGAACAGGCCGGTGTCCCCGGCGTACCAGGTCCGCGAAGCGCCCTCGACCACGAACCCGATGGCCGCGGCCCGCTGGCGCGACCACGGGCCGCGCCCGCCGTCGTGCCGTGCCGGGACGGCGCGGACACGCACCGCGCCGACCGTGACCTCGTCGCCCGGCGCCAGCTCGACGCACCGTCCGGCCGCTTCGGCGCCCAGGGCCCGGGCGGTGAAGGCGGCGGCGCCGCGCGGCACGATCAGCAGCGGCTTTCCGGGTACGGCCCGCAGCGACGCCACGTGGAAGTGATCGGCGTGCAGGTGCGAGAGCAGGATCGCGTCGGGCGCGCCGGGCAGCCGGGGCGGCGGGCCGGCCCGGCGCTTGAGGTGCGCCAGCCGGCCGGTGAGCACCGGGTCGGTGAGCAGGGTGACACCCGAATCGGCGAGCCACACCGTGCTGTGCCCCCACCAGGTGACCGCTGTCGTGCTCACCGGGCCACGCCACCCAGGTGCCGCCGCAGCGCCTGAGCGCACCGGCGCGCGTAGGCGTGCTGCGCCAGCACCGCGAACGGGCCGGTCAGCCGCATCAGCGCGCCGGCCGGCCGGCTGAACGCGGTCACCGCGAAGAACACCCGGCCCTGCGGGTCGCGCTCGACCACGAACGCCTCCTCGCCGGTGGCCGGGTGGCCCGGCAGGGTGCCGTATCCGAAACCGATCCGGTCCTCCTCGCGGGTGACCCAGACCACCTCGCAGGGGGCGCGGAGCGGGCCGAGGCCGATGGTCAGCCGGACGCCGGGCGCGGCGCGCTCGGCCTCGGTGCGGATCCGGGCGCCGGTGGCGCGGTGCATCCGGAAGGTCAGCACGGCCTCGCCGGCGGCCGCGAAAACCGCCGGACCGGCTCCGATCCACCGTCGGTAGCGCAGGTGGCGGTAGCCGTCCGGCAGCGGTCCGGTGCGGGTGCGGCCGATCTCGGGGTACGTCAAGCGGGTCACCTGAGAAAGTGTGCCCGTCCCGGGACGCAATGATTCCTGAGTCGCAGCTGTGACATGTCTCCGGCACACTGAGCCCGTGACAGGACCCCGCTCCGCCGTTGTGGTGAATCCCAGCAAGGTGGCCGATGTCGATCAGCTGCGGCGCACCATCAGCTCGGGCCTGAGCAAGGCCGGCTGGCCGGCGCCCGCGTGGTACGAGACCACCCCCGGCGACCCGGGCCGCGGCCAGGCGAGGCGGGCCGTGGCCGAGGGCGCCGAGCTGGTCTTCGCCTGTGGCGGCGACGGCACCGTGACCGCCGTGGCCACCGCGCTGACCGGCACCGACGTGGCGCTGGCCGTGCTGCCGGCCGGTACCGGCAACCTGCTCGCCGCCAACCTGGGGCTGGGCACCGACCCGGCGGCCGGGCTGCAGGTGGCCCTGGAGGGCGGCCGGCGCCGGATCGACGTCGGAGTGATCGACGACCAGTGCTTCGTGGTGATGGCCGGGATGGGCTTCGACGCGATGATGCTGCAGGACACCTCGGAGCGGGCGAAGAAGCACATCGGCTGGCCGGCGTACGTGTTCGGGGCGGCCAAGCACCTGCTGGACCGGCCGATGCGGGTGCGGATCCGGCTGGACGGCGGGGCGCCGATGCCGCGCCGGCCGCGTACCGTGATCGTCGGCAACGTGGGCCGGTTGCAGGGCGGGGTGCGGCTGCTGAAACGGGCCGCGCCGGACGACGGCCAGCTGGACGTGGCCGTCATCAGCCCGAACAACCTGTTCTCCTGGGCCCGGCTGATCGCGGCGGTGGCCAGCCGCCGTGAACGGGTGCCGAAGATGGAGACGTTCACCGCCTCCCGGGTGGAGATCTACAGCAACCGGGCGCAGCCGCGGCAGCTGGACGGCGATCTCATCGCGCCGGGCAAGGCCATGAAGATCTCGGTACGCCATCGGGCCCTGCTGCTGTGCGTCCCGCAGCCGGACGCCGATCCGGACCTGGCCCACGACGCCTCGGCGGCGGCGCGACGGGCGCACCGGTCGTGAGCAGCACCGAGCCGGTCCCGGAGACCCGCACCATGTCCGGCGACGAGCTGTCGGCCGACGACGCCTTCCTGGCGTTGCGGCACTACGGCAGGTGGCCGCTGGTGCGCGACGCGTTCATCCGGTTCCGGTACGGGGACGGGTTCAGCCACTCCCGCGCCTTCGCGCTGCAGCTGTGCCTGGCCATCGTCCCGTTCCTGATCGCACTCTCCGGCCTCGCCACCGACCTGGGCGTGGAGTCCGGCGGCCAGGTGGTCGCGGACACCGTGATCGCGCTGACCCCGCGCGCCAGCGACCCGCTGGTGCGGGAGCTGCTGCAGGACGACGACCGTACCGAGGAGGCCGGCGAGGTCGCGCTGACCCTGGGTCTGATCACCGGCGTGGTCGCGCTGGTCACCGCGATGGCCCAGGTCGAGCGGGGCGCGAACCGCATCTACGGGGTGGAACGCGACCGCCCGGCGCTGCGCAAGTACCTGCGCGCCACGGTCCTCGCCCTCGGGGCCGGCCTGCCGGCGCTGTTCGGCTTCCTGCTGCTGGTCGCCGGGCGCGCCGCCGGCGAGTCCGCGGAGGAGCACTTCGACATGCCCGGGACGCTGCGGGTGGCCTGGGACGTGGTGCGCTGGCCGCTCAGCCTGGCCCTGATCATCTTCGCGGTCGGGGTGCTGTTCCGGCACTCGCCGCGCCGCAAGCAGCCGGCCCTGTCCTGGCTGCTGTTCGGCGCGGTGCTGGCGACCGTGCTGTGGTGGCTGGCCAGCCTGATGCTGGCCGGCTACATCCGGCTCAGCGGCAGCTTCGACGCCACCTACGGCCAGCTCACCGCGATCATGGCGCTGCTGCTGTGGGCGAACCTGACCGGGATCGCGTTCTTCCTCGGGCTGGCCTTCGCCGCCCAGCTGGAGGCGCGCCGGGTCGGCGCCCGGCCGGCGCAACCCGATCAGTGGGAACCCGCCCCGGAGGTGCCGGAGCAACGCCCGCCCGGTGTACCGGCCGAGCCGGGCGGGTAAGAACGCGGCACCCGACCCGATGGAGCCTGCCGTGACCGATGACAACCGTGTGGTGGAACGCACCGGCTGGGCGCCGGTCCGGCACTTCGCCGAGCGCAGCGTTCTCGGCCTGATCGCGGTGATCGCGGTCGGTCTCGGGTTCGCCACGCTGCTGCTGC
The DNA here is from genome assembly GCF_003711105.1 of Actinoplanes teichomyceticus ATCC 31121. Taxonomy (NCBI): domain Bacteria; kingdom Bacillati; phylum Actinomycetota; class Actinomycetes; order Micromonosporales; family Micromonosporaceae; genus Actinoplanes; species Actinoplanes teichomyceticus. Next base: position 6,536,745 of record NZ_CP023865.1, on the reverse strand, counting down.
TCGTGCGGTTCCACTGGTCGCCGCTGCAGAGCCTGGACCACGCGGTCGCCGACGGCCTGAACCACCAGGTGGCCGGTTCGGACACCCGGGTGAAGGCGCTGCGGGAGATCTCCTCGTTCGGCGGGCGCGGCTTCATGATCCCGCTGGTGGCGGTGGTGGTCGCGGCGCTGCTGATCCGCCGCCGGCCCCGCCCCGCCCTCTACCTGGTGATCACCGGGCTCGGCGCGATGATCCTGGACCCGTCGTTGAAGGTCCTGGTCGGACGGCTGCGCCCGGTGGTCGAGTCGCCGGTCGCGCACGCCCCCGGCCACAGCTTCCCGAGCGGGCACGCGCTCGGCTCGATGGTCGTCTACGGGATGCTCGCCCTGGTCCTGCTGGCGGGTGTCCGGCCCCGGTGGCGGCCCTGGTTCCTCGGGCTGTGCGCGCTGATCGTGGCGCTGATCGGGTTCAGCCGGATCGCGCTGGGCGTGCACTTCCTCTCCGACGTGGTGGCCGGGTGGCTGCTCGGGATCGCCTGGATCAGCGTCACGGCGTACGCGTTCCGGCTGTGGCGGCGTGAGACCGGGCATCCGGCGCCGCGGCCGATCCGCGACGGCCTGGAGCCGGAGGCGGCCCCGGACCTGCGGCTCGCGCCCGCCGAGGAGGTCATCCTGCCGCACCCGTGGGCCAAGGGCGCGGAGATCCTGGTCGGCTGGGTGCTCACCTTCGGGCTGCTCTACACGGTCGGGTACGCCCTGACCACCTGGACCCCCGGCACCTGGCTGGGCCGGTTCGACGACGGCGTGCCGCGCTGGCTGCAGACCTTCCGTACCCCGGCGCTCGACGACCTGAGCTGGCTGTGGAGCAAGGCCGGCGACACACACGCGATCCTCGCCGTCTGCCTGATCTTCTGCCCGCTGGCGCTGGCCCTGTGGCGGCAGTGGCGCCCGGTCCTGTTCCTGGTGCTCACCATGGTCGGCGAGCTCACCCTGTTCCTGACCACCGCCGCCGCGGTGGACCGCCCGCGGCCGCCGGTCGAGCAGCTGGACGGCCGGATGCCGACCTCGTCGTTCCCGTCCGGGCACATCGCCGCGACGATCTGCCTGTGGACCGCCATCGCGATCATCGTGATGGCCCGGGTCCGCAAGCCGTGGCGGTGGGTGTTCCCGGTGCTGGCCGTGCTGATGCCGGTCGGGGTGGCACTGTCGCGGATGTACCGGGGGATGCATCACCCGACCGACGTGCTCGGCGCGGTTCTGCTCACCGCGGCCTGGATCGGTGTGCTGTGGTGGACCGTGCGACCCAACGCGAACGCCGTCACCGCCACCGAGGCGGCGCTGGCCAACCGGCAGCTGGTGGTGGCCTGATGCGGATGATGACCTGGAACATCAAGACCGGGGGAGTCGACCGCGGGCAGCGGTTCCGCCTGCCGGACATCGCCGAGGTGATCCGCGCCGAGAAACCGGACGTGCTCGCCCTGCAGGAGCTGCGCGACTTCACCCGCAACGACGGGCGCCGGATGAACGAGCTGGCCGGCGCGGTCGGGATGACCGCGCACCTGGCCCGGTCGGCGTTCGGGATGCCGGTCGCGGTGCTGGTCCGGGCCCCGCTGCGGATCACCCACACGGCCAGCGTGACCTGGCGGCTGCACCACGCGGCGGCGGTGGCCGTGGTGGACACCGGCTCGGCGCCGCTCACCGTGATCAGCGCGCACCTGGATCCGTTCTGGCCGTACCGGCGGATGCGGGAGGCGCGCTGGCTGGCCGCCCGTTACGTGAAGGGCTCACACGTGGTGCTGGCCGGCGACCTGAACGGCCTGGACCCGGTCGGCGACCACACCGAGGCGCTGGCCAGCCAGCACTCCCTGTTCCGGCGGCGCCATCTGCACGCCGACGGCAGCGTGGACAGCCGGGCGGTGGCGGCGCTGGGCGAGGCCGGGCTGGTCGACCTGTGGGGCACGGCGGGCAGCGGCGATCCGCGTACCGTGCCGACCACGCGGGGCGGCGGACGTGAGTTCGGCGGGATGCGCCTGGACTACGTGCTGGCCACCCCGGAGGTGGCCGGGGGCGCCCACGACATGCGGGTGATCCGGGGTGGGGCGACCGAGCACGCCTCCGACCACTACCCGGTCCGCGTCGAGCTCGACCTCTGAGGGCGTACCGCCGCCCTCACGCCTCGACCGGCTCCGCGCGCGGTGCGGGGCGGGTGGGGTGGCCGCTGTGCGCGCCGGTGACCCCCAGGTCGTACGCCGACTCGCCGTGCACCGCCAGGTCCAGGCCGCCGTGCTCGTGCTCGGGGCTGACCCGGAAGCCGGCCGTCCGGTTCAGCGCCGTGGCGATCAGCCAGGTGGCCGCGAAGGAGAAGAGCGCCACCGTGACCGCGGCCAGCGCCTGCCGCCCGAGCAGCGAGAAGCCGCCGCCGAAGAGCAGCCCGCGCGGCCCGCCGGTGGCCGTGGCGGTGGCCAGCAGGCCGATCAGCACCGTGCCGAGGAAGCCGCCGACGCCGTGCACCCCGGCGACGTCCAGCGAATCGTCCAGGCCGAGCCGGTGCTTGAGGCCGACCGCGTACCCGCAGAGCGCGCCGGCCGCCAGGCCGATCAGCAACGCGCAGACCGGGTTGACCGAGCCGCACGCGGGGGTGATCGCGACCAGGCCCGCCACCGCGCCGGACGCCGCGCCCAGGGTGGTGGCGTGCCCGTCGCGGAGCCGTTCGACCAGCAGCCAGCCGGCGATCCCGGCCGCCCCGGACACCTGGGTGTTGAAGAACGCCAGCGCGGCCGAGCCGTCGGCGGCCAGCGCCGATCCGGCGTTGAACCCGAACCAGCCGAACCAGAGCAGGCCGGCGCCGAGCACCACCAGCGGCAGGCTGTGCGGGCGCATCGGGTCGGAGCGGAAGCCGAGCCGCGGGCCGAGCACGATCGCCAGCGCCAGGCCGGACGCCCCCGAGTTGATCTCCACGACCGTGCCGCCGGCCAGATCGAGGATGCGCAGGTGGTGCGCGATCCAACCGTCCGGGGTGAATACCCAGTGGGCGATCGGGGCGTAGACCAGGGTCACCCAGATCGCCACGAACAGCACCCAGGTGCCGAACTTGGCGCGGTCCGCGATGGCGCCGCTGAGCAGCGCCGCCGTGATGATCGCGAACATCATCTGGAAGGCCGCGAAGACCAGGGTGGGCACCGAGCCGGTGACCGCGTCCGGGCCGATCCCGGCCATCCCGGCCAGGCTCAGGTCGCCGATCAGGCCGGCGCCGGCGTCCGGGCCGAACGCCAGCGAGTAGCCGTAGGTGACCCAGATCGCGCTCACCACGGCCAGCGCCGCGAACGTCATCATCAGCATGTTCAGGGTGCTCTTGATCCGCACCATGCCGCCGTAGAACAGCGCCAGGCCGGGGATCATCAGCAGTACGAGCGCCGCGCTGACCAGCAGCCAGGCGGTGTCCCCGGAATCCGGACTGACGGGCATGCGACCTCCTGGGCCGGTGAGGGTTTCTCGGGTGGCCGCGCTGCCGCAGATCAGCGTCGCTACCGCCGGTTTCCGCCCGGGAACCCGGCAGTTTCCACGGTGTTACAGCCGTCACCCGATCGGTGCCGGCCGGACGCGCGATCGCCGCCGGCCGGGTGCCGGCCAGGCCCGCCCCGGGAGCCGGCCGGCGGCACGGGCCCGCAAGACGGTCATCGCGTGCGGAAAACCCGCATACTCGCGGAATGACGATCGAGTTCCCCTCGCCGACCCGTCCCGCCGCCGGCACGGCGGAGGTCTTCGCGGGTTACCTGGCGTACTTCCGTGAGACCCTGCTGGCCAAGGTCGCCGCCCTCGGGGAGAGCGAGCGGCGCGCCAGCCGCCTGCCCTCCGGCTGGACGCCGATCGAGCTGGTCAAACACCTCCGGTACGTCGAACTGCGCTGGATCGAGTGGGGTTTCGAGGGCGTGCCGTTCGACGACCCGTGGGGTGACCGGAACGTCGACCGGTGGTACGTCGCCCCCGAGGAGACCTTCGCCGAACTCGCCGAGGCGTTGCGGGCCCAGGGCGAGCACACCGCCGAGGTGGTGGCCCGGACCGACCTCAACGCGGTCGGCAAGCCCGGCCCGCGCTGGGACGGCGCCGCGCCGCCCACCCTGGAACGGATCCTGTTCCACCTGGTCCAGGAGTACGCCCGGCACGTCGGGCACCTGGACATCGTGGTCGAACTGGCGGTCGGCGCGGTCGGCGAGTGACCCGTCTCAGACGAACAGGTTCACCACCACGGTGCAGACCAGCACCAGAACCAGGAGCAGGAGGATCATCGCGAGGGGGCGGCGCATGGCGGCTGTCCTTACCCCGCGGCGCGCGTTCACATTCGTGACCGGTCAGGTGACCGGGCCGGCGACCACGCGGTCACGGCCACCGCGCTTGGCGGCGTACAGGTTCCGGTCGGCCTGCGACAGCAGCGCCGACAGCGAGCCGTGCCCGTCCGGCGCGGTGGTGATCCCGATGCTGGTGGTCACCTGCAGGGTGCCGGTGATCGGCCCCCACGGGTACGCGCGCAGCCGCAGCCGCAGCCGCTCGCAGCGGACCGCCGCCTCCTGCGCGCCGACACCCGGGTAGACCAGCAGGAATTCCTCGCCGCCCATCCGGGCGGCGAGGGCCGACCCGGGCGTGGCCTCCTCCAGCAGCTCGGCCACGTGCTGCAGCACGGTGTCGCCGGTGGCGTGCGAGAGGGTGTCGTTGATCCGTTTGAAGTGGTCCAGGTCCACGATGGCCACCGAGATCGGGGCGTGCGCGGCGGCCGCCTCCAGCAGCAGCGCCGGCACCCGCTCGTTCACGTAGCGGCGGTTGTACAGCCCGGTCAGCGCGTCCCGGTGGGCCATCTCGCGGAAGTGCTCGCTGGCCCGGCGCGCCTCGTTGGCGTCGAACACCGCCTGCAGCGCCCGGGCGCGGGCGTCGCGCTGCACCGACAGCAGCGCGGCGGTTTCCGCGTGGAACGCCCGGTGCTCCTCGTACGCCTCGGCGTAACGCCCGGTCGCGGCGTAGAGCGCGGCCTGCTCCTCGCGGGTCCGGGCGCGGATCGCGGCCAGCCCGCGCTCCGCGCAGATGCGCAGGTTGGCGTCGATGGCGGCCTGCGCCTCCGCGTACCGCCCGGCCAGCCGGCGGGCCAGGGCGAGGGTGAGCCGGCACTCGGCGACCGCGTCGCCCTCGTTCGCCGCCACCAGGTCGGCCAGGACCGGGGTGAGCAGCGCCTCGACCTCGTCGTAGTGGCCGCTCATCAGCTCGACGCGGGCCATCGTGTCCAGCTCGTTGGCGCCGAACCGGTGACCGGTCCGGGCCTGGATCTCGTGCATCTCGGCGACCAGCGCGCGCGCCGCCGGCTCGTCGTCGTTCTCGTACGCGCTGTACACCATGTTGTTCAGCGCGAGCAGCGTCATCTCGTGGTCGCCGCCGGCCTTGGCCAGTGCGAGCGCCTCCCGCGCGCGCTGGTCGCCGTCGGCGCGCGAACCGGTCTCCTCCAGCGCCACCGACAGCGACATCAGGTGCTGGGCCCGGATCGAGACCGGCATGTCCTCGGTGAGGTGGGCGACCGCCTGCACCGCGTGCTTGAGCCCGTCGGCGAAGTCGCCGACGTACCGGTAGAAGACCGACAGCTGACGGTGGGCCCGGGCCAGCAGGTGCCGGGAGTTCTGGCGTTCCGCCCAGGCCAGCACCCGGTGCGCGGTCTGCCCGCCCTCGCCGACCCGGCCCTCGCGCAGATCGACCGAGGCCAGCAGCAGCTCCGCCCGCTGGTACAGCTCCTCGGCGCCGAGCTCCTCGGCCCGCCGCCGGATCTCCGTGGCCGGTGTGCGCAGGGTACGGAACTGCGAGCTCGGCCGGCTCTCCAGCTCGGCCACGGCGGCCTCGAGCGCACCGAGCTGGTCCAGCCCGGTGGGGACACAGTTCGCCGTTTCCGTCGTCACTGCCCCTGCTTCCTGTCGTCGCCGTGACCGTCAACACTCCCGTGGCGCGGTGGCAGCGGGGGTCCCGGCCGGGTGCAAACCGGTTGCGCGCTCACCGGGCGGTGCACACCGGCGCGGAGGAGGCCAGCCCGCCGGGCCAGCGCACCGCGACGGTGAAGCAGTAGTTCAGCCGCTGGTTCAGGCTGTACACCTGGAAGTCGGCCGCGCCGGTCGGCAGCCGCTGGAACTCGGCCGGCGCCTGCCCGGCCCGGCCCCCGGAGATCACCACCGGGCCCGTCGCCGCGGCAGGGTACGCCCAGGTGAGGGTCACGCTGGCGCCGTTGTCCCGCAGCGTCACCCGCTGCGGCGAACCGGGCGCACCCGGCCCGGCGGTGACGACCGTCGCCCGGACCGGGGCGGTGCCCGCCGGTGGGGCGTCCGGTGGCGTGCCGGTCCGGTCCGCGTCCGGCAGGGTCACGATCACCACCGCCGCGGCCGTCGCGACACCGCCGGCCAGCGCGGCCGCCAGCAGCGCCGGGTGGCTGCCGCGCTCGCCGAAGGAGCCGACCGGCACGGCGGCCGGGGCGGTGCCGCGCGGCGCCGGCCGGCTGCCCGGGGCGCGGTGGCCGGGCAGCGGTGGCGGGGTGTCCGCCCGGGCGTGCCGGCCGGTCACGTCACCGGGCAGGCTCGGGTCGCTCAGCGGGAACGGCTGCCGGTGGACCGTGCCGTGCGGGTCGGTGGCCCGGCTGTCGGGTGGCGGCTGGATGGCGTCGTCCAGGGTGTCGTCGGGCGCCGCGGGGAACGCCCGCCCGGGCCGCGCCCGCGCCGGATCGGGCACCGTGGGACGGCGCGGGAACGGGCGGAACCGGCCGGGTCGCGGCTGCGTGTCGTCGTCGCGGCCGGGCCGGGTCATCCGGCCGCAGGTGTGCCGGCCGGAGCGTTCGCCGGCGGCCACCGCGGCGGCCTGCCGGGCCAGCGGGTGCCCGGCCGGCAGGTGCAGCTCGCCGAGCCGCCGGGCGGCCGCCAGGTGCTCGCGGGCCGCCGCCTCCCGGCCGCACTCGCGTTCCATCGCGCCCAGCCGGGCCAGCATCTTGATCCCGGCCGGGGCGGCCTCGCCGTACCGGTCGCGGTGCCGCCGCCAGGCGCCGGTCAGCCGGGACCGGGCCGCCGCGCAGTGGCCGGCGGCGTGCTCGGCGGTGGCCAGGTCGGCTTCCGCGGCGAGCAGTCGCGGCGAGTCCGGATCGTCGATCCGGGCCAGCGCGCCGACCAGGTCGTGATAGACCAGAGCGGCCCGGCCGTACTGCCCGACGCGGTACAGGACGGCGGCGTGGGTGGCGGCGGCGGCGATGGTCCGCTCGTCCCGGGGGCCGTGCAGCTGTTCCTCGGCGGCGTGTGCGAAGGCGGCCCAGAGCCGGGCCGACTGCGGGTCGCCGAGGGCGATCAGGACCCGGGCCAACAGGGCCGCGGCGACGGCCAGCTCGGCGGTGGCGCGGCGCGGGTCGGCGTCGGCGCTGCGCAGGATCTCGGTCAGCACGGCCCGGGCACCCGCGAGGTCACCGGCCGACGTCAGGGTCTGGGCCCGGGCGGTGAGTGCGGCGAGCGGTGGAGGCACGTACCTCATAGTGCTCGTGTGACTACCTTAGGTACAAGTCCCGGGGTGTGCCGCGGGGTGCGAAGTGGACGGGGTAGAACAACCGGCATGTCTGTCACGACGGTCAAACGGGAACTGCTGATCCGGCGCCTGCAAGCGTGGGCCCCGGGTGCCCTGCACCGCGGCCGCCGCGCCATCTACCTGCACGGATACGCCGACGCGGACGGCGGGGCGGCGGCCGGGGCGGCGGTCCGGGTGCTCGCCGACCTGCCCGATCTGGCCCGCGGGCGCGAGCTGTCCATGGTGGCCGTCGGCCAGGACATGACGACGATCACTGACCGGCTCGGCGAGGTGCAGCGGCAGGCGGGCGCCGGGGCGGGACTGTCCGTGCTGGGCGTCGGCGGCGGCACGGACGCGCGGTGCGAGGTCGCGCTGCGGGCGGCCGGGGCGAGTGGCGTACCCGTGCTGGGTTTCCTCGACGCCGGGGCGGCGGGCGAACCGCCCGCGGTGCGCACCGTGGCGGCGCTGGCCGCCGGCCGCCCGGCCGAGGCGCTGCTGGTGCTGGCGCCCGGCACCCCGGTCGGGCCGTACCGCGCGGCCGGCTTCCCGCTGGTCACCGCGGCGGAGCTGGCCACCGGGGAGGAGCCCGGGCAGGTGCTGGTGTTCGCGACCGGATCGGGCCGGAGCCTGGAGGGTTTCAAGGAGGCGCTGTGGGCGGTCGACGAGTTCGCCGGGGTGCGCCTGCGTGACCCGGCCGACCCGGAACGCCACCTGATCGACATCTCGCTGCGGCCGCACCCCGGCCCGCTGCGCCGGGAGATCCTGGCATATCTGGCCGAGGTGGGGGCGGCGACGGTGAGCGACCTGCGCACGTTCACGCTGACCGAGACGGTCTACCGGGCCGCGGACGCGACCCGGGTGCTGCATCTGATGCTCGACGCCGGGGTGGTGGCCCGTGAGCCGGAGCACGGCCGGCTCGGTGGCGACGTGCTGATCAGGCCGTCATGAGCGCGACCTGTCCTGCTTCCAGGACAGCGGGCCGGGCAGGTCGACGCGGTGTGCGCGGGTCCGGGAGTTCCAGGACCAGCGGCCGACCTTGAGACTCCACGACGAGAAGCCGTTCTCGGTGAAGTTCAGGACCAGCGGGCCGATCTTCTTGCGGCTGCGGAACACGAGGCCCATCGGAAACGTCTCCTTCGCAGGAACGATTGGTGCGGTGCACGCACGGTTCCCGATCGGACGTTTCGACAAACGTCAGCGTGGCTGCCAGGCGTCCGGGCGGGTGGTCAGCTTGCGCACGTGGGCCGGCATCCGGCCGCTGATCAGCTCGGCCAGGCTCACCTCGTCGACCACCTCGCGGACCGCGGCGCGCACCGCCACCCACAGGCTCGGCAGGTTCTCCGCGGCGCCGGCGTACTGCGTCTCCTCCGGCCGCAGGCCGCGCACGCCGGCCAGCGGGCCGTCGACGGCGCGCAGGATCTGGCCGATCGTCACGTCCCGCGGTGGGTGCGACAGCGTGTATCCACCCTCCGCGCCGCGCTGCGCCCGCACCACCCCGGCGCGGCGCAGATCGGCGAGCACGGCCTCGAGGAACTTGCGAGGCATGTCCTGGTCCTGGGCAATGGCTTGGGCGGACATCAGGGACGGGTAGGCCTGTGCCAAGCTCAGGGCTGCCCGGACCGCGTAGTCGCCGCGCGCGGAGATCTGCACCCGACTATTCTGCCTCGCCCCCGCATCCCGGGTGCACATACCCCAGGGCGATGTGGGAATTCCGGCAGAAGACGGGCGTCCCGGCCGCGGACGCTCACGGTCCGTCCCTTTCCCGGTACGACCGGTGGGGCCGGGGGCGCCCGCCCCACCGGCCGTACCCCGGAAAGGGCGCGGCCACGAGCCGGCCGGAGCCGTTCGCGATTCGGCTAGTCCCAGGGCTGGCGTGGCCCCGGAATCCCGCCCGGGCGGTCGGCGAAGCGGGCCCGGAACTGGCCCGGGCTCAGCCCGGTCTCCCGGTGGAAGAAGCGGCCGAAGTTGGTCGGCTCGCCGAAGCCGAGGCTGCGCCCCACCTCGGCCACCGACAGATCGGTGGCCGCCAGCAGCCGGCGGGCCTGCAGGGCCACCCGGTCGTCGACCACCTGTTTGGCGGTGCGCCCGGTCATCGCCAGGCTGGCCCGGGTCAGGGTGCGGACGGAACATCCGAGCTCGGCGGCGTAGTCCTCGACCCGGCGGCTGTACGCATACCGCGCTTCCAGCCGGCGGCGGAAGCGCTCGAAGGTGCGGCCCTCCACGTTGCCGGGATCGCTGCCGGAGTCGTCCAGCAGCCGCAGCCGCAGCAGCAGGGCGGCGAGCTGGTGGCGCAGCAGCGCGGCGGCGACCCGGCCCGGCGGGCCCGCCACATCGGCGGCGAGGTGGTCCATCGCGGCGCGGAAGACCGCCGGATCCGGCAGGATCAGCGGGCTGCGGGCCGGGCCGACCGGATCGTCGGGCGCCAGGCCGGGAAGCTCGTCCGGCGCGAACAGGCCCGGCCGGAAGACGATCGTCACGGCGTCGCCGGCCGCCGCGGGCGGCGACGCCGGGACGTCGAAGTGGAGGGCCTGCCCGGGGCGCACCCAGAGCAGGGTTCCCGGTCCGGCCAGGTGGGAAGTGAAATCGACGTCGGCTAGCAAGGGCCCAGTGGGGTTCAGCACGAGCGCATGGCACTCGAGCAGCCCGGTGGCGGCTCCGGCCGCCACCGGCAGGGCGCAGGCACCGACCCCCGCCCACTCGGGCGGCGTAGAGGCTGACGCGCGCTCGGCGCGGTGAATGAGTGCTGACATCGTGCCTGACGGTAACCGTCGGAGGGCATCGACGCATCCCTTACTGCACCGACCGGGGTATTTGTCTGATTGGTGCCTCGGTATTCGCTATACGTCCGATTCCGATCCCTTTTTGGAGAGACCGACCTTTCTCGGATAAAGGGCGACCCGCCGGACCGGCAGAGTCCGTGCGGGTCGCCCTTCTCGTCGGTCGCGTATCACCGGCCGGCCAGCAGCCGGTTGACCGCCGCGTCCACATCCAGGTGTTCGGATTCCCGTCCGCGCGGCACCACCACATAGGTGCGCCGCAGGAATCGGACCAGGACACTGCGGGGCACCTCGAACAGCGCATTGCCGTCCGGCGACGACAACGCCAAGGCGACGAAGTCCCCGCGCGGCGTGGCCCACGGCCACACCCGGACATCGCCGATACCCGCCGGCTCGTCGAGCCCGGTGACCAGCAGTTCGCGCGCAAAGGACCAGCTCACGGCTTCCCCACCGGCTGATTCTGCGTGGAACAACACGTGCACCGCGTACGGGTCCGCCGGGTCGTAGCGAAGACTGGCGCGCACCGGCAGTGCCGTCGCGTCTGGCGCTACGAGCCGCAGCGAGGTTTCGACCTCGACGGTCGTTGGACGAATGGTACTCATGGACGAACTCCCCCCGGCACCGCTGCGAGGCTGGTGAACCCCGCGTTTCCCATACTCAGGTGATCCCTGTCGTTACGCTCCGCCATACGCTGATCTCACCCAGTAGTGGGAAGACGGTTCCGAAAACCCCGCCGCCCAGGACGCAATTAGATATCTTGTCCTGTTCTGCCCATGTACTCGGTTCCGCCCGGCGTCGGGTGGTCCAGCAGTTGACTTACTCCGGTAACGTCCATTCCTCCCGGGTAGTGACGGGGCTCCCGGACACTGGGGGATGAAATGGGTGTAAAACCGGACGACAAGGCTTCTGACGTGCGTCTGCTCGACCGTATCCGCTCCAACCCGAGCGGCCGGCTGGCTCTGAAGATCGGCATCGGGGTGCTCGGCGGCCTGGTCGTGGCCATCGGCATCGTGCTGATCCCGTTCCCCGGCCCGGGCTGGGCCATCGTGATCCTCGGGCTGGCCATCCTCGCCCTGGAGTTCGCCTGGGCCCGGCACCTGCTGGAGTTCACCAAGCGGCACGTGAAGAACTGGACGCACTGGATCGCCCGGCAGAGCCTGGCGCTGCGCGCCCTGATCGGCCTCGTCGGGATGGCCTTCGTGACCGGCATCGTCTGGGCCACCGTCCGGATCAGCCTGGGCGTCGACCTCATCCAGTTCGCCCAGGACTGGCTGGCCGAGCACTGAAGCGGCGCGGGGTGGGACCCGATTCGCGCGGCGGGATCGCCGTCCGGTAGAGTTCCATCTCGTTGAGGGCGATTAGCTCAGCGGGAGAGCGCTCCGTTCACACCGGAGAGGTCACTGGTTCGATCCCAGTATCGCCCACATAGCATCTAGCTGCAAAAACACCCGCCGTCATGATCCACGACGGCGGGTGTTTTGTCATAGTTCTGGGAGCAATCGGGGAGCAGCGGCGGTCACGTCCTGCTGACCACTCCTGAGTTTGATTTGTTCGCTCCCCGGCTGACCACCACTATGTCGCAAATGTGGTCACCGCTCGGGTTCGGGTTTGGCGGTGCTCTCCCAGCGTTTTTGCAGGCCATCGACGAGGCGCTGTTCGACGACGGGGGTGACGTGGCTGTAGATGCCGCGAACCCCCGGTAGCCGATGGCCCAGCCGCTTCGCCTGAGCGGCTTCCGGAACGCTGTCCTCGATCATCCAGGTCTTGTGGGTGTGCCGGAGATCGTGGAAGTGCATGCCGGGGATGACCGGCGCGACCAGTCCATCAGGCGATCCGTCGGTGGCGGGTCGCCAGAAGCGGCGGCTGAAATTAGAGCGCCGGTACAGCCCGCCGTCTTCACCTACGAAGACGTGGGAGTTGTCGTGGCTCTCCAAGTGTTCGCGGAGCCGAGCGACCAGGAATGGCGGCAGCAGGATGGGCCGGACAGCGGCTGGAGTTTTCGGAGACCCGAGTTCGAGTTTGCCGCTGACCTCGTGAAGGGCGCCGACGTCTGGGTCCACGTAGATCAGGGCGTCGTCGAGCTTGCAGTTGTGCCGTTGGAGGCCAACCAGTTCCCCCCAACGCATGCCGGTGTAGGCCGCGGTGATGACGAGGTGAGCCTCCGCCGGTTTCAGGTGGTTAGCGATGGCGAGGACCTGCGCTGGCGTGGCCCAGGGCCGTTCCGGCCTGTGATCGGCGGACGGGCGGAGCCTCCGGCAGGGGTTCGCGCTGATGCGCCGCTCCTCGACGGCCTCGCCCATGAGCATGGAGAACAGGGCGAGAATGTCGACCACGGTAGAGGAGGCCCGACCTTCGCCGACCTCGTTGACCCAGCTCTTGACTCTCATCCGGGTAATGGCGTTGAGCGAGGTGTCACCGAAGGCCGGCAGGATGTGGTTCTTCAGATAGCTGTTGTACTTCGCCGTGGTCGTGGCGCTAACACGGTGGATCTTCAGCCACATGTCCGCCCATTCGCGGAGGGTGATCTTGCCGCTGCTGGGGTCGATATACGTGTCCTGCTGCTGTTCAGCGTCAACGGCGGTGGCGCGGGTCTGGGCGGCTTTCTTGCTGGCGTGCGTGCTGTCGGTGCCGACCCTGCCGTCGGGCCGTCGGTAACGGACCCGGTAGCCGTCACCGCGTTTTTCTACCCATGCCATGTTGGCTCCTTGCTGTCGTGCGGAAGGGGGCGACCGTGGTAGCGGTCAGACCCCATGGACGTGCCAGATGGCGGCGGGATCAAGCCCGTTGATCTGGTGTGGAGTGCCCGGCTCTGCTCGTAGCGGGGCGAACGCTCGCTCGAATGAGGTGTTCAAGGTCCGCCGTCGAAAACCGCAGGTACCTGCCGATGAAGGTGCACGGCACCTGGCGGGCCGTTGCCTTCCGGCGGAGCCACCATGGACTGATTTGCAGGAGTGCGGCGGCTTGCTCCGCCGTGTAGAGAAGAACCGATGGATCGGGTGGTGCAGCTTGGCCGGTTGAGCCGGACGCGGCTTCCGCGGACCGGCTCATCCGACCCGCAGAATCAGGACGTCTTCGTGCTGCGGGATCCATTGGGGGTCTCCGCTGCCGATGGCGTCGCGGACGTTCTTCAGTTGGAAGAAGGACGCTCGAGGTACGAGGACTCCGTCGCGGACGCCGGCCATCAGCGCGACGCATTCCTCGACCAGTTCGAGCCCGGCGGCATGTCCGGCGGCGACGACCATGCCGGGGATGTCGATGAGTTCGCCGTGGCGCCGGTAAGGGCGGGCGGTGACGACGACGTGCCCGCCGGGTCGCAAGGTCGCCCGGCATCCGGCGAGGATCTCGGTGAAGCCCTCGGTCAGTTCGTTGTGATTGCGGTAGGCGAGGTTGTCGGAGTCTCCGTACCGGTGGTGGATCTTGCGAACCTTCCCGCGCCTCGGGCCGGGGGTGCGGACGTGGCCATGGGTGGACGGCCCGTACGGCGGTGAGGTGATGACGAGTGCGACCTGGCCGCGGACCTGTGGCGGTAGCAGTGAGGGCAGGTGCCGGGAGTCGCCGGTGTAGATGGCGCCGGTGCCGGGAGCGCCAGCCTTCTCTGCGAGGGCGATGTTGGCGGCGGCCAGCGCGGCCCAGCGGGCTTCGTACTCGACGCCGACGCCGTGGCGGTCGAGGTGCATGGCTTCGACCATGGTGGTGCCTATGCCGGCCATCGGATCGAGGACGAGGTCGCCGGGGTCGGTGTAGGTGTGGATGGCGTAGCGGGCGATGGTGGGCAGCATCTTGCCCGGATGGGTGATCGACTCCGGGGTGTACCGGCCTCGGCGTAGCGCCCGAGATTGCTGCTGTCCGGTCAGCCACACCGATCCGGGAGACCCGTCGGCGCGCAGTGCCGGTGCCAGGGCGGCCATCGGGACGGTAGTGGGGACGGCGGGCGGGACGGAGCTGGACGTGGGGACGACGCCGGGGACGGTAACGGGGGCGGGGTTCGAGGCGGGGGCGTCGGCCGGGTCCGAACCGTAGCCGGGCACCGGTCCGGGGACGGTGGCGGAAGCCGCGTGCGGGGTGGGGACGAGGCCGGGGACGGGGCGGATCGTCGGGGCGTCAGACATCAGCGGCCTCCGGGGTGATCGTGGCGAAGACGAGAAGGTCTCGATGCGCTCGGATGTGCCGGCCCTCGACGAGCGGAGGCCGAGCGGCGGGCCGGGTGTCGGTGCGGGGCTCGGTCTCGGGCAGCAGCACGAGCAGAGCCGGGATGTGCTGGTGGTAGAGCAGTCCGGCGGCGCGGGCGGCGGCGATGACCGTCGAGCGGTGCCCGAGCGCACCCGTGCCAGGCCCGGCGGTCAGCAGGACAACGAGGAACCCGCCAGGGCGCAGGAACTCTCGCCAGGCGCCGAGAGCCTGGCTCAGAGCGTGCGGGTTGCGGCTGTCGACATTCAGGCGCGGCAGCGTCGCCAGGACGAGCCCGGCGGTCGCTGCCGACCGGTGGTCGAGAGACTCAGCACCGCCTCGTGAACAGTCACGGTCGGTGATAGCGAGGCCGGGGTGGCGGTGCAGGTGCTCGGCGGCTGCGGTAACGGTCGGGTGGGCGTCGGCGTCGAGGACGATGTCGCCGTCACGGGTGTAGCGGGCGATGAGGTGCGCGACGTGGTCGGGGTGGACGCCGTACCAGTCGGGCAGTGCTTGCCCGCTCGGATCGGCGGGCCGGTGAGGGTGGGTGGGGCGCAAGAGAAGTCCGACGGGCGCCCGGGTCGGGCGGGTGTCGGTGGTGTGGGTCTGCGGCATGGGTACGGTGGCCATGTCCGCCGACGAACGCTGACATATAGAGATACGGATTTCGGGGCCGTTTTGGACATCAGCCTCGGCCTGTGACACCTGCCGGTGCCCGAGTGGATCCACGAGCGCGGCACCAATAACAAGATCATTTAGGGTGAAACACGCAGCTCACAGCCTCGTGCGTGGTGCCGCCTCGGCATCGCGCACGGGGCTTCTGACGCTTCAGGGGCGACCGCCGCCTATAACAAGATCATCTAGGTGTAACAAGGTCGCCGCAGAGTCGAACAAGATCAGGAGCCGCGATAACAAGATCGGCTCCGAGGTGTAACGAGATCAACAAATGGGTGCCCGAGCAGGCTCGTGGCTTCTCTGGAGGTTGAACACACGCGTCTCGCGCGGCGCTCCCCATGGCCGTCAAGTGGCGTCCGGTGTCCGCGCAAACATCGATGTTCAAGGCGCGTCTGGCCCTCTGCGGGACTCGTCGTCGCACGTCGGCTCGCGGGCGTTGAACACACAGTTCAAAGACCTCGACGTGGGCGCGGCGCCGAGTGCGGCGTGGGGCTGGGCGGTGTCCCGACCGGCGAGCTAGCACGAGGGTTGAACACACTCCGTGATCCTTGAACAAGATCCGCGCTGTTCATGATCTGTGACACCCGAGTGGCGGGATGGGCGCTGTTCCCGCCGGACGGCCTCAGCGAGGCGCCGGCATCCCACACCCACTTCTCGGGGGATTCTTCATGTCTGAGTACCTGGATTCCGTGCTGCCTGCCGCCGGTGCCGACGCGCCGCGTCTGGTCCTCGGTGAGCAGCCCTTCGACGTAGCGGCGAATTCGTTTCGGCTGCTGACGACCGGTCCGGAGCCGCTGTCGATCGACGGTGCCGCCCTCGGCGGAGGACTGCCCGCGCGGCGGATCGCGCTGTCGGAGCTGGCCGCGATCCTGATGCACCCCTCGTGCGGCTACACCACGAGTGACCGCGTGTGGCGGCTGCTGATCGAGCAGGCCCGCACGGGCGGCCCGGCCTGGGTGGTCGGCGCTGCCGGTGTCGCGATGCCGGGGCTGCGTCAGGGCGCCTACCGGCTGCGGCACTCTGCCGGTGACGTGCAGGCCGAGTTGCTGACCGCGTTCGTGGCGGCGCTGCGCACGGTGAAGCCGGGCGGCGCGAAGGTGGCGCAGCGGCTGCTGTCCGCGACGTTCACCGCCGCGCGGTCGGCGTTGAACGCCGAGGAGCCGATCCGTACTACCGCGTTGGTCCTTGCCCCGGTGACGGCGGCCGGGCACCCGGACATGGTGCTGGCTCGCGCCGTGGCGGCCGGGGTGATCAGCGCGGCGGAGGCGGAGCTGATCGGCGCCACCCGTCTGGAGGGCGTGTCGGTGGCCGACTACGCCGAGCGCGTCGAGCGCAGCTACTGGGCGGTGGTCAAGGAGCGCTCGCGTGCCGAGGAGCGCCTGGTCGCGGCGGTGCGTGGCGGGGCGCTGGCCGACCAGGACGCGGCCGTGATCGCCGAGGCCACGATGACCCTCGCGGCCGACCCGGCGTACCAGGGCTGACCTGCACCTTCACGGCCCGATGTCCAAACGAGGGCCGAAATCTGTATCTCTTAGTGCGGGACTTTCCCGCACCCGGTGACCTTCTTCGACCGGCCCCGCCGACGGCGCTGACACCTCCGCAACGGCTCTGCCGACACCTCTCGAAGGAGGACGGCCACAGCGCCGGTCGAGGTCACCACCCACCCCTTGCTCGCCTGCCCGCCCCACGCCTTCGAGGGTGTGGGGCGGGGCTGCCCTGGAGGTGCCCGGTCCCATGAACCACCGTCCTTTGCACCGCCCCACCCCGACTCCGCGCCGCCCGGTCACCGACCGGCCCGGCCGCCGTCTGCGCCGCACGGTGCGCCGTCTGGCTCCGGCCGCCGCCGTCGTGACCAGCGCCGCCGTCGCTGTCGCGCTGGTTGCGGACCCCGCGTACGCGGCCGAGTCCCTCGAACAAGTCGTCACCAACATCCGCACCTGGCTGGTCGGCATCCTCGTCGCCGTCGCCACCCTGTTCCTCACCGTCGGCGGGCTGCGCTACGCGGCGGCCAACGGTGATCCCGGCGAGGTCGAGAAGGCCAAGCTCGCGCTCAGGTCCGCCGCGATCGGCTACGGGCTGGCGATGCTGGCTCCGCTGTTCGTCACCATCGTCGGTCAGTGGGTGGCGTGATGGCAGCCCACCTCACCAAGTCGCGCCGCCGGACACGGCTGCTGAGTCTGCTCATGCTCGGCGTGGCCTTCGGCCTCGCCTTCGCGGGGCCGGCGTGGGCCGAGCCGACCCCGGCTCCCGCGCCGGGAGCGGGCGTCCCGTCCCCGGCACCTGCTCCGGGGCCGGGCGGGTCGTCCCCGACTCCGGGGCACCGTCCCCGACTCCCGGGGTGCCGTCCCCGATCCCGACTCCGCCGCCGGGCGGGCCGACACCGAGCGAGCCGTCGTCCCCGCCAACGCCCACGCCGTCCCCGGGTCCGTCCCCGGCTCCCGCCCCGACCACCGATGACGGGGACGACGACCCCGCTTGGTACGACATCCCCGGACAGATCCGCAAGGCCCTCCAGAGCTTCTTCGCGTGGATGGCGAAGAAGGCCATCAACCCGGTGATGGAGACACTGGGCTCGACCGTGTTGTCCACCCCGGACCCGACCGCGAGCCCGCACGTCATGGCGATCTGGACGACGTGCCTGGTGGTCGCGAACGGCATCTACGTGCTGTTCGTCATCGCGGGGGCCTTCATCATCACGTCCCGCGAGTCTCTGCAATCGCAGTACGGGTTCAAGCAGATCGCTCCCCGGCTGGTGCTGGGTGCGGTGCTGTCCAACGTCAGCCTCATCATCTGCGGCAAGGGCATCGAAGCCACTAACGCGCTGACCGCCGCGATCCTCGGGCAAGGCGTGGACCCGAAGACGGCAGCCGACGCGATGATCGGCATCCTGATCCAGCCGCTCAACGCGGGAAGCCCGAACATCCTTCTCGCGCTGCTGGTCATCGCCGCGCTTGTCCTGGCCCTCGTCGTGATCGTCACCTTCGTGATGCGGGTGGCGCTGATGATCGTCCTCACCGGTTTCGCGCCGATGGCGTTGATCTTCCACGCGACGCCCCAGACCGAGAACCTGGCCTACACCTGGTGGCGCGCGTTCGCGGCCTGCCTCGGCCTGCAACTGGCCCAGGCGTTGATCGTGCTGGCCACGATCCGGGTGTTTCTCACCCCGAGCGGCCTCGTCGTGCTCGGTGTGCCGGCCAGCGGGGAGGGCCTGCTCGGAGTGTTGGTCTGCCTCACGATGCTGTGGCTGCTGACCAAGCTGCCGGGGCTGATGAAGCAGTTCGTTCTCGCCCCGATGGGCATGCAGAGCCAGGGCCTGATCGGGCAGCTCTTGCAGGCGTACGTGATGTTCAAGACCTTCGGTGCCGCCGCGGGGCTGCTCGGCGGAGGTTCCCGCGCGGCCCGTACGGCGACGACCGCCCGCCAACGGGCGGCCACCACCACAGGCAACGCAACGACGGCGAGCACCGCTCGGCCCATTTCCCGTACCGGGGGACGTTCGGGTACCCCGCGCCCCGCCCCGGCGCGGCCGTCCCCGCCCGCCCCGGTGACATTCAGTAACGCACCGACCACGCAGACGCCACTATCGGCGCCAGCTGGCACCGCCGGGGCACCGACATTCAGCAACCCGCCACAACCGGCCACCCCGACGGCCACACCGACCGGCCCGGCCCCGGCCACGTCGTTTTCGCACCCCGACCCTTCACCGGCGGCCACCACACGGCCGAGCGGACACCCTGCCCCGGCCACGTTCAGCAACGCCACACCCACCCCGGCGAGCCCGACTCCGGCAGGGCCGCCACCTGCGGCAACGTTCTCGACGCCGCAGAAGCCGCAGAGTGCACCGCGCCGGCCACCCGCACCCGTCACTCCGGTGTTCTCCGCCGCCCCGCCCACCCCGAGCACACGAGCCACGGCGGCACAGCGACCCACCACCACACCCGCCCCGGCGCCATCCCGGACGACCCGATCGCGTACGGCGGCCACGGGAGGCGGTCGAACTCCGGTGACCACGACACCGCCCACCGCCACACCGCGCTCGGCGCCGTCGCCCGGTCCGGCTGCCCGGCCGTCCCCGGTCTCTGGACCGACACCGGCGGACCCGCCGCCGTCCCCGCCTCGGCCGGCCGGGAGCGCAACTCCTGTGTTCAGGCGGGCCACGTCGTCCCCACCGTCCCCGCCGTCGCCGAGCCCGGCTACGGCCCCGTCCCCGCCGTCCCCGCCGCCGGTGCGGCGCCGTCCCAAGGGAGGTAAGTCATGAGCCGCCGTGACGACGAGGCACCGATGCGCGCCCGCGTGCCCGCCGACGTGGAACGCGCTGACCGCGTCGCGTTCGGTCTGACGGCCCGCCAGTTGGTCATCCTGACCATCACCGGACTCGTGCTGTACGCGGCATGGACCGCACTCGTGCGCGTGGTGCCGCCGCTGGTGTTCGCCGCATGCTGCGTGCCGATCCTCGGGGCGGCGTTCTTCCTGGCCGTCGGGCGCCGCGACGGGATCGGCCTCGACGTGTGGCTGCTCGCCGCGTGGCGGCACCGGCGGGCACCGCGTCAGCTCGTGCCGTCCGAAGGCCCGATCACCCCGGCACCGGCGTGGGTGACCACCACGCGGGGGCCGGGTGACCGGCTCCCACTGCCCGCCCCGCTGCGGCTACCGGCCAAGGGCATCACCGCCGATGGCTTGGTCGACCTCGGCCCGGACGGCACCACCGGTCTCGTGGCCGCTTCCACGGTGGCGTTCGGGCTGCGCACCCCGGCCGAGCAGAACGGCCTGGTCGCCGGGTTCGCCCGCTGGCTGCACTCGCTGGACGGCCCCGCGCAGATCCTCGTCCGCGCCCAGCGCGTCGACCTGACCCATCTCGGCGACCGGCTGGCCTCGCGGGCGCCGAGCCTGCCGCATCCGGCCCTGGAAGATGCGGCGCATTCGCACGCGGAGTTCCTCGATGACCTCGCCGCGCGCCGGGAGCTGCTGCACCGGCACGTCACCGTCGCGGTGCGCAGCACCCGTAGCCCCGGCAACACCACCCACCAGACGGCCGAGACCGTGCGGGCGCTGTCGGGCTGCGAGGTCGCCGCGCGGGTCCTCGACCCGCTCGACGCCGCCGCCACGTTGGCCGGCGCGCTCAACCCCTCCGCCGGGCCGTCCCCGCCGCGGGGACGGCCCGTCCCCGAGCTTGATGAGAGCGAGGAGCTGTGAGCCTGTTCTCCCGCCGTCGCAGCAACGCCGTCCCCGAGCCGGGGACGGTCGTCCCCGGCGCCCCCGACGTCGTGGAAGTCGGGGGACGGTCGGTGCGGGTCGGGGACGGCTACACCGCCGCCCTCGCCGTGACCGGCTACC
Organism: Actinoplanes teichomyceticus ATCC 31121; assembly: GCF_003711105.1. Lineage (NCBI taxonomy): Bacteria > Bacillati > Actinomycetota > Actinomycetes > Micromonosporales > Micromonosporaceae > Actinoplanes > Actinoplanes teichomyceticus. Next base: position 6,516,254 of record NZ_CP023865.1, on the reverse strand, counting down.
CGGCCGAGGTCGGCCCCGGCTGGCTCGAACCGCTGCTCGCCTACCCCGGGCGGGTGGACGTGTCGCTGCACATCGAGCCCGTCCCGCCCGTGATCGCCTCGCGGCGGTTGCGTAAGCAGCGCGGCCGGTTCGAGGCGTCCCGGCGCCAGGACGCCGCGAAGGGGCGTCTCGACGATCCGGAACTCGACGCGGCGGCCGCGGACGCCGCCGAGCTGGCCACCCGCGTCGCCCGAGGGGAAGCCCGGCTGTTCCGGCTCGGCCTGTACCTGACCGTGCACGCCGACAGCGAAGAGGAACTGGCCGACCGGGTCAGCGAGGTCCGGGCTCTGGCCTCGTCGTTGCTGCTCGACGTCGCGCCGGCGACGTGGCGGCAGCTTCAAGGCTGGGTCGCCGGCCTGCCCCTGGCCTTCGACGCGCTCGGCATGAAGCGGGTGTTCGACACCGACGCGCTCGCCGCCGCGTTCCCGTTCACGTCGCCGGACCTGCCGACCACGGCGGGCGACACCGGGATGGGTGTGCTCTACGGCCTCAACCTGCACTCACCCGGTGTCATGGTGTGGGACCGGTGGGCGCAGTCCAACTACAACTCCGTCATCCTCGCCCGCTCCGGTGAGGGCAAGTCCTACCTGGCCAAGCTTGACCTACTGCGCAACCTCTACCTGGGGGTTGAGGCGTTCGTCATCGACCCCGAAGACGAATACGTCCGCTTGGCCGAGGCGGTCGGCGGGACGATCATCCGGCCCGGCACCCCCGGGGTTCGGATCAACCCTCTGGACCTGTCGGCCGGGAACGGCGATGACGCCCTCGTGCGGCGTGCGCTGTTCCTGCAGACCTTCGTCGCTGTGCTGACCGGCGGGGAGTCCGGCGCTGGTCAGATCGCGCCGGAGGAGGCCGCCGCGCTGGACGTGGCGGTGTTGGCCGCCTACCGGGCCAAGGGCATCACCACCGACCCGCGCACCTGGCGGCGCCCGGCGCCGCTGCTGGCCGATGTCGCCGAGGCGCTCAAGGACGTGGGCGATGCCGGGCGGACTCTGGCGGCTCGGTTGCACCCGTACGTGGCCGGCAGCTTCAAGGGCTTGTTCGACGGTCCCACCACCACGGCCGCCGAGGGGCACCTGGTCGTCTACGCCATCAAGGACCTGCCGGAGGAGCTCAAGCCGGTCGGGACGTTGCTCATCCTCGACGTGATCTGGCGCACCGTCAGCACCGCCAACCGCACGGGCAACTCCACCCGGCGGCTGGTGCTGGTGGACGAGGCGTGGCTGATGCTGCGCGCCGGACTCGGGGCGCAGTTTTTGTTCCGGCTGTCCAAGAGCGCCCGCAAGTACGGCGCCGGACTGAGCGTGATCACCCAGGACGCCGCCGACGTGCTCGCCACCGATGTCGGCCGGGCCGTCGTCTCGAACGCGGCCACGCAGGTGCTGCTGCGCCAGGCGCCGCAGGCGATCAACGCCGTGGCCGAGGCGTTCGGGCTCACCGACGGTGAGCAGGCGTTCCTTCTCTCCTGCGCACGCGGAGACGCGCTGCTGGCCTCGGGGTCGTCGCGGGTGGCGTTTCACAGCCTCGCCTCCGACGTCGAGCACGAGCTGGTCGTGACCGGTCCGCCCGCCGCCCGTCGCTAACCACCTCCGCACCGAGAACGGAGTTCTCCATGTCCCTTTTCGTCACGTTGTCACACCCCCTGGCGGTGCTGTTGACCCCGCCGTCGCCCGCCCCGTCCCCGCCGCCGGTGGCCGGGTGCGTGCCCGGCCAGGCCGGGATGCCCGACGGCGTGCTCGGCGAGCTGCTGTGCGGCACCTGGGGACCGAAGGCCCCCAGCGCCGTGGCTGACTTCGTCCGGCAGCGCTGGCCGCTGCTGCTCGCCGGACTCGTGGTCCTGGTCGCGCTCGTGGTGGCGTGGCGGGCGTGGCGACGCCGGGTCTGGCGACTGCATGCCGCCCGAGCGCGCTGGTTGCAGATCATCCCGCCGGTCACCGCGACTCCGGCCGCCACCGTGGGCCTGTGGCAGCTCCTCGCCACCGCGCTGCCTCCGCCGAGCCGGTGGACGCTGCGCCCGGCCCGCATCGTGTGGGAGGTCGAGGCAGACCCGCACGGCATGCGCGTAGGGATGTGGCTACCGCCCGGAGTGAACCCGACCGCCGTGCTGCGCCTGTTGCAACGGGCCTGGCCGGGCGTACGCGCCGAGCAGACCGCCCCGCCGAGAGTGCCGGGCGGGACCGCGACCACGCTCACGGTGCTGCCGACACAGCCGGACTGGTTGCCGCTGGTAGACGACACCACCACGGCCAGCTCGAGGAACTGGGAGACCGCGCCGCCGGACGAGGACCGGCTCCGGGCGGTCTATGACGGGCTCGCCTCGGCGGGGCGCACCGGCGGCGGCCTGCTGCAAGTCCACATCAGCCGCGCCCCCCATCGCCGGACACGGATACTGCGCCAGGCCGCCACCCACCCCGAACGTGCCCGCAAAGCGCGGGGAGCCTCCCGCGCGGTAGGGCTGCTGGCCGACGGACTGCGGGCACTCATCCTCGGCGTACTCAACGTGGTCACTCCCGGCCCGACGACCCGCCGCAATCCGATCGGCAGAACCGACCCGTATCTGGCCGAGCTGGCGCGGCAGGCACGGGCCAAGTCCAACGCCGCGCCGCACCTGCTCGTCGCCATCTACGCCACCGGAGCGGGGCCGACGAAGGCCGCCGCCCTGGCGGCAGCGGCCGACATTACAAGCGGGTTCGGGCTGCTGTCGGCGCACTTCGCCCGCCGGCGTCTGCGAGGCGGTAGCACCGTGGCGGCGCAGCGATGGGTGCCTGAGTCCCGGATGAGCGTCGCCGCCGTCGCCGAGGCCGCCGCTCTCGCCGGGCTCCCGGCGGAACCGGCCGCCTACGGCCTCCCGGCTGCTGCGTCGCGGCGCCGACCCGGCAACCGCGACGTCTTCCGCGCCGGACCCGCCAGCCAACGCCCCACACGTGCGAAGCGGACCGGCTCGCCGAATCCGGGCAGCACCGACGAGGACCCGCCGACCGCTTGGAGCATTCCGTGACCGCACCCATCAACCCGGCCACGGCTTCGCCGGAGCGCCGCCTGAACCTTGTTCCCGTCGATGAGCGGTACGGCCTCGGCGGCAAAGTCATCGGGGTCGCCAACGCCGGCCCCCGCACGAGGATCGGCATCTCGCTGGATGACTGCCGCTACCACGTGCACGCGCTCGGCCCGACCGGCACCGGCAAGACCACCCTGCTGATGAACATGATCCTCGACGATGTCGAGGCGGGCCGAGGGGTTGCGGCGTTCGACCCGGCCAAGGGCGACCTGATCCGCGACCTGCTCGACCGGCTGCCCGAGTCTGCTGGTGACCGCCTGGTGCTCATCGACCCGGACGAGCGGCACGCGCCCCCGGCGATCAACCTCTTGGATCCGGCCGTGCACGGCGGCACCCCGCACGACGTGGCCGCCAACCTCACCTCCGTCATGAGCAAGGTGTGGGCGCGTTGGTGGGGCCATCGCTCCGCCGACATCTGCTATCACGCCTTGCTCACCCTGGCCCATCTGGAAGGCTCCACCCTCGCGCAGTTGCCGCGACTGTTGTCCGACACCGCGTGGCGGGCCGCACGGGTCAAGGCAGTAACCAACGCGATCAAGGCGTGGGAGGGCAACACCCTCGGCGAGTTCTGGGAAGGCTTCGACAGCCTGCCCGCCGGGCAGCGTGCCGGGCTCGTCGCGCCGCTGCTGTCGCGGCTGCGCCTGGTGCTGGCGCACCCGATGGCGAACTCGCTGTTCGGAGTCCCGGCGACCACGTTCTCCTTCGCCGACATCCTCGACGGCGGCGTGCTGCTGTGCCGGCTACCCAAAGGCGTCATCGGCGAGGACGGCACCCGCCTAATCGGCTCGCTGCTGCTGGCCGGGCTGTGGCAGGCCACCACCGCCCGCGCCCGCATCCCCGAGAACGAGCGCCCGGACGCGATGGTCGTGCTGGACGAGTGCCACAACTTCCTGCACCTGCCGATCGGCATCGATGACGCCCTCGCCGAAGCCCGCGGCCTGCACACCTCGTTCGTCCTGGCCCACCAGTACCTCGGCCAGCTCTCCGGGGAGATGGCGGCGGCGATCGACGCCAACGCCCGCAACAAGGTCTATTTCGCATTGGCCCCGCGCGACGCCATCGACCAGGCCCGACACCTGCGCCCCTACCTCGACGACGGGGACCTTATCCGCCTCGGTGGCTACGAAGTCGTTCTGCGGCCGGTGGCGAACGGGCGGGTGGTGCCACCGGCGACCGCTGACACCGAGCCACCCCGTGCGCCGATCAAGGGCCGGGCAGCGGTGCTGCGGGCAGCGGCCAGGGAACGAACCGGGCTGTCGCACTCCGACCGCAGGGCGCTGCTCGGCGTGGCGAGCACGGCGCCGCCGGCCGGTGAAGAGGAGCAGCCCTCCGCGGTGATGGTGCAGCCGCCGGTGGAGCCGAACAACTTCGCCCTGCACCCCGAGCGGTCACTAGTGACCCCTCAGATGACGGCTCACGAGGTACCTCACGAGGCGGCTCACGACGACGAACACGCCGGTCAACACGCCCCCTATGACACGTCGTACGCGCACGTCACGGACCCTGTGGAGCACTGGTGGACTGGAACCGACTGATAAGAGATATCCCTTCCACTAGCACTTCAAGCTCTGCCCCTACCGGTGCCCGCCTGACGGCGTCCGTCGTGGCCGGCGAACTCACGAGACTCACCCCCCGAGACCGGCTCCTGCTCGACCTGCTCGACCAGCACAAGACCTTCACGACCGAGCAGATCCACACCCTCGCCTTCACGTCCCTCGCCCGGACCCGCATCCGCCTCGGGCAGCTCTACACCCGCGAGATCCTCGACCGGTTCCGCCACTACCAGCGCCCCGGCTCGCAATCCTGGCGGTGGACCCTCGGCCCCATCGGCGCCGCCATCCTGGCGGCCGGACGAGGCGCCACGCTGCCCCGCCCCGCCGCGGTGCGCGACGCCACGGCCCGAATCGCCATGTCCCCGACACTGGCGCACCTCGTGACCACCAACGGGTTCTTCGTCGCGCTGTCCGCGCACGCCCGCACCGACCCGGCGGCCCGGCTCACCCGGTGGTGGAACGAGGCCCGGTGCCGTGAGGCGGTCGGGACCGTCGTCCGGCCCGACGGTCACGGCGTCTGGCATGACGACGGGCGGGCCGTGCCGTTCTGGTTGGAGGCCGACCTCGGCACCGAAACGCTGTCGCGGGTCGCCGGGAAGCTCACCGGCTACGCCGCGTTACCGCCCGCGCGGGCGTATCCGGTGCTGTTCTGGCTGCCCAACGGCGCGCGTGAGGTCAACGTGCACGCCTACCTCACCCGGTCCGGGGTGCCGGACGGGGTGACCGTGGCGACCGCCGCCGCCGACAACGCGCCCGACGGCCCGGCGGGGCCGGTGTGGCGGGTCGCCGGGCGCGGCGGGCGGGTCACCCTGGCCGACCTCACGCCCGCCGAGGGTGCGGTGTGGGGCGCATAGTTACCGGCGTCGCCGTGGGTTTCGTGGCGCTGGTGGTTTTGATCGCGGGGGCCGCCGCCGGGGTGGCCGGGTCGCTGTTCGGCGGCGGCGGGAGTGCCGGAGGCGGGCCGGGGTGTGCCGGTGCGGTCATCACGCCCAGCGCGGCTCCGGCGGGTCTGACCGCCGATCAGACCCGTAACGCCTCTGTGATCGTGGCCGTCGGTCAACGGATGCGGGTGCCGGTGCGAGGGTGGGTGATCGCGGTCGCAACGGCCCTCCAAGAATCGGACCTGATCAACCTAGGGCACCTCGGGGCGGGCAACGATCACGACTCGTTGGGGCTGTTTCAGCAGCGGTCGAGCCAGGGATGGGGCACCCCGGAACAGGTCATGACGCCGGACTACGCCGCCGGGAAGTTCTACGAGCGGTTGCTGACCGTGCCGGGGTGGCAATCGCTGCCGCTGACCGAGACGGCTCAGGCGGTGCAACGGTCGGCGTACCCAGACGCCTACGCCAAACACGAGCCGCGCGCTGCGGCCATCGTGGCGGCGTTCACCGGCGGCACGCTGCCGGCGTGCGGCGGCGTGAGCGCCTCCGGGTGGACCCGCCCCGTTGCCGGTGAGGCCGGGTCCGGGTTCCGCACGCCCGAACGCCCCGGCCATGATGGCACCGACATCATGGCCGACAAAGGCACCGTGATCCGGGCCGCGTCCGCCGGGGTGGTGGTGCGGGTGCGGTGCAACGCGGGCGGCGGCTCCTGGGATGGCCCGTTCCGGGGCCGGACGCTGTGCGACACCGACGGGTACCCGGGATTCGGCGGGTGTGGCTGGTATGCCGAGGTGCGCCACGCGGGCGAAATCGTGTCCCGGTACTGCCACATGGTGCGCCAACCCCTCGTGACTGTCGGTCAGACCGTGACCGCCGGACAGCCGATCGGCTACGTCGGATCATCCGGCAACTCGTCCGGCCCGCATTTGCATTTCGAGATCCACGAGGGCTACCCGGCAACGGAAAGCAACGCCACCGACCCGGTGCCATTCATGGCCAGAAAAGGGGTCATCCTATAAACCCGTTGAAGTGATTTTTCGCACGGCGCATCGACTGGACTCCATCAATTAGTCGAGGTAGCTGGCCCGGCCCGGCCGAAGGTGACAGTGCCCCGGGATCCGTGAGGACTCCGGGCGTTCCCGCGACCGGCTCACGGCCCCGCACGCGCGCCGCACCGTGCATCCATGCTGGCATACCGGCCTGCGTCCGAACGTGGCAGAGGGACGGCGCTAGGGCCGTTGAATGCGGCATTGGGTGCGGCATTCCCATCCACGTACGAGCCGCGATCGGTTAGCGGTGCGGTTTCAAAAGAGTCATGGAAACGCGGGTTGACAATGCGGCGGTGCAGAGCGTCCATGGATGTAGGCAACAACAACGGCCCCGGCGAAACCGCAAACGAGGCGCACCCGCGCCACGCGGAATCGCATTGCCATTCCCTTTCCCTATGGAGGTATTTCCATGTCCGCCACCGCCACCCCCGCCGCCGAGTCCGTCGCCCGCGCCCTGACCGCGCACCCCGACGGCATTACCGCCCGTGGCCTTGCCGCCGCCGCCGGAGTCGGCGCCTCCACCGCCGCAAAGGTCCTAGTCGCCATGGAGGCGGCCGGAACCGCGACCCGCACCCCCGGCCCCGCCAACGGCAACCGCAAGCCCGCCGACATCTGGCACCCCACCACCGACGAGATCCCCGCCGCTAGCGACGACGCCACCACCGACGAGGCCCCCGCCGACTTGCCGGAGGCGCCCGTGTCGGCGGCGCCTGTGTCGGGTGCGCCTGTGTCGGGTGCGCCGTCGGGTGGCGGAGCCGACTATTTCAAGATCGTGATGGTGGCGGGCATTCTGGGTGACCACCCGAACGGTGTTGCGGCGGCGGTCATCACCGATCAGTCCGGCCTTCGGGCGCCGGTCGTGGCGCGGGTGCTGATGGCAATGGAGGTTGCCGGTGCGGCGGTGCGGATTCCGGGCGGTAGCAACCAGGAGAACAACCCGGACAGGTGGGTTCGGGGGGATGCCGACCTGAGCACGGTTGACCTCGCGAACGCGGCCCCGTACCGCGAGTGCGTGTGTTCGTGCGGCCACAAGCACCGGGTGAAGAACCGTGTCACGGTCACAGCCCCGGCCCGCCGCCCCGGTCGCACCGGCGCCTCCAGCGGTGAGATCAACACCGACGGGTCGGAAAAGTTGGGCAAGAACGGCCTCCGCAACCTGGTGGAGGCGTTCATGCGGGACCTCGGCACCGGCCACGAGGTCACCCCCGGCACCGTTGGGCGTGAGTTGGGCGGGCGCAGCTCCGGTGCGTGCGGTAACGCGTTGCAGAAGCTCACCATTGCCGGGGTTGTCGTGATGACCAGCGAGGCGCCGGTGAAGTACGCCCTCGCCGACGACGCGCCCGCCCCGGACGCTGAGGTGGCCGCCCTGATGACGCGCCCGGGGATCAGCGGGGACGAGGCCGACACCGCCGACACCGCCGACGACGCGGCGGCCGACGACCGGACCGACGACATCGACACCGCCGAGGCGACGGCCGACGACACCGCCACCGCCGATGGGACCGCCGATGACGCCAGCACGGCGACGGCCGACGACGCCAGTCCCTCCGCCGAAGGCGCGGACGCGCCCGCCGGTGACGCCATCGACGAGGCCGACGAGGCGCGGACGGCGTGAACAACTCACGGGGCCGAGACGCGGGAAGCGTCCCGGCCCCGCCGCCGTTGCAACCGATCTTTCACAACCCCTCAACGCTAGGAGACGCAGTCATGAGAACGAATCGGCGCCGCACCGTGCGGCACCTCGTGTGCCCGGTGTGCGGTGCGCCCGCCCGTAAGTGCCCGCCGCGCCGGTGGTTCGCTGCCACCGGCCCGCGCCCGCGTTGGTCGCACACCGATGGTGAGGCGTTGTGCCCGATGATGGGCGCGACCGGTTACCGGCCCGCCGACCCGCACCCGGCCCCGCCCGCGCGGCGCGCCCGCCGCCGGGTGGGCACCCCCGCCGGGGCGCCCACGACCGACGTAGACGTGGCTTCCGGGCCGGGGCCGGTGTACGTGGTGGCCGGGGGCGACATGGACGCCGTGTTCACCGACCGGGACTCCGCCGCCATCGAGTACATGGTCATGGTCGGCGCGAACCTCGAACCGATCGCGCGAACAGTCCGCGCCGACCGGTGGGCGGTCATCCGGGCGCGGCTTATCGCCACGGTCCCCGGCCTCGTGGTCGTGGATCTCCGGGCCGGGGGCGACCGATGACCCGCCCCGGCCCCGATGGCGGGGCGCCGAAGCTGTCGGACCGGCAGACCGAGGCCCTGCGCGAATCGGCCGACCCGATCGCCGTGGGCGGGGAGTCGGATTGGGAGGTCGCGGTGCATGTGTACGCGCTGCAAACCCGCCTGACCTGCGCGGGCGGTAGCGTCCCCGCCGGTCTGTACGTGCGCACCGTGAGCGGCAAGTCCGAATGCGCCTACCCGGTCACCGATGCCGCCGCCGCTATCGCCTACGCCGACGAGACAGAACGGCGGTATGTCGCATGGTCGGAGGCGAACCAATGAGCGGGCAACGCCGTCCTGATGATGCGGTGTCCGGCCTTCCGGCCGGTCTCAGCGCCCGTCCGCGTGACGCACGGCGCGGGTTGCCGATTCCGCCGGTCAACGTGCATGACGGTCCCGACGGGTTGCGCGTGGACTCCACCACGATCAACACCACGATCTCCACGGAGCTCGCGCTCGCGCGGCGGTGTTCGCTGTGCGGTGGTCCGATGGGGTATTGGGTGGCGTTCCTCGGTGGCCCCGGCGCGGCGGAGCTGTTGCGCTACACCGACCCGCCGGGGCACGCGGAGTGCATGACGGCGGCGCTGTCGCTGTGCCCGCATATCGCTCTGGCCCGGCACCGGCGCGCACGCGCGGACCGGCCCGGCGGCGGCATGATCCCGCCCGGATCGCACGGCGAGAAACCCGAGAAGTACGTCCTCGGCATCACCCGCTCCTACCGCACGGAGTTCGTGCCCTCGCACGGCTTCTCCGTGTATCTGCCGGCGCCGTTCAAGTCCGTTCACGAGTACGAGTACGGCCCGGACGGGCGCCTGGTCACCACCCCGCGCGCCCGGTAGGGCTGCGCTGGCGGCGGGCGTCAGATTCGCCGCAGAAACCTCGATAGACCGGTCCGGATCGACTTGATCCAGGCCCAAAGGTTGGAAACATTGCTTGTGACGGCGCGGCTGGGGTCGCAACCCTGGCCCGCTACCCACCGACCCCACGAACCCGGAAAGGAAACCCGTGGCACACGAGCTGGAGAAACTCGCCAACGGCCAGACCGCCTTCGCCTCCGCCCGGCTGACCGCCTGGCACCAACTTGGCCAGGTCACCGAGGACTGCATGACCGCCGAGGAGATCATGAGCAAGGCGTGGCTCGGCGGCTGGGAGGTCCGCAAGATCCCGCTTCAGGGCATCGAGGTCAACGCGAAGGGTGTCACGAAGATCGACTGCCCGGACAAGTGGATGACCGTGCGGACCAACCCGCACAGCGGCGAGACCGAGTATCTCGGCATCGTCGGCGAGGACTACGCGACCGTTCAGAACGAGCAGGTCGCCGAGATGCTCAACCTGCTGGTTGACGCCTCCGGCGCGCACTTCGAGACGGCCGGCTCGATGCGCAAAGGCAAGAGCGTCTTCGTCACCATGAAGCTGCCGAAGGCGATGGAGATCGCCGGGGTGGACCGGATGGACCTCTACCTTGCGGCCACCACCTCGCACGACGGAACCGCCTCGCTACGGGTGGACGCCACCCCGGTACGGATCGTGTGCGCGAACACGCAGCGCATGGCATACGCCCGCAGCGAGGGTTCGTACACCTTCCGGCACACCCCGAACATCACCTCCAAGATCAGCGAGGCGCGGCAGGCGCTCAACCTGGTGTGGAAGCACTTCGACGCCTTCGAGCGCGAGGCCGAGAAGATGATCAACGAGTCGCTGACCATGGGCGAGTTCGAGAAGGCCGTCGCGCAGCTGTGGCCGACCGAGGACGACGCCTCGGACGTGGCCAAGAACAACGCGAAGCAGCGCTCGGCCACGCTGCGGTTCCTCATCCGCGACGCGGACACCCAGAAGGCGATCAAGGGCACCCGGTGGGCCGGATACCAGGCCATCACCGAGTACGTGGATCACTACGCGAAGGCCAGCACCGCCGAGGTCCGCGCCCGGCGCGCGGTCACCGGTCAGGGCGCCGATCTGAAAGCTCGCGCGTTCGAGCTGCTGGCGGTCTGAGCATGGCCCGGTACCGGGGCCGACACCGCCGCACCGGGCGGCGCTCGGCCCCGCCACCGGCGGGCACCACCACGACCGCCGCCCCGGCGCAGCGTCCCCGTGACGACGCGCGACCGGGCGGTCCGGGACGGTCCCGCCCGCCCGCGCAACCCGGCCCACGACGCCCGCCAACGGCGCTTCCCGGCCGTCGCGGTGTGCCCGTCATCCCCGGCCCGCCGGGCCCCGCCACGGCGGCGCCCGCACCTCGAACCCCTCGAACCGACTCCACCACGGAGGTACCCCTCATGCCCGCGGTCTCCGCGACTCCGGCCGGCACGCCGAACTCCACCCAACTTCTCGACGAGATCAACAACCTCTGCGAGGCGTACGCGAAGGCGCGCGTCGCCCGCGCCCTGGCCGAGCACTCCGCCGACCACGCCGAACACGAGCGCCACGCCACCCTCGCCGACTACTGGGAGCAGGAGTCGCGCACCCGGTACGACGCCCTCGTCCCCACGATCGAAACCGTGGCTCCGCGCCCGGTGCAGATCGAGGAGTTCCTGCCGGTGCGGACCCTGCCGAACGGCCACGTCGAGGTCCACGCGCGAGACCAGCACGCCCGCCCCGTGGTCGCGACCTTCACCGGCGCCGAGGCCGTCTCCGTCGCCATCCACCTCACCGCCCACGCCGCGATCGGCCTCGACCGCACCGGCGCCAAGGTCGACCCGCTCCTACCTGCGGTCCCCGTGTCCACGCCGCCCGCCACCGCCACCGGCCGCGCGCCCGTCCCGAACCCCCGGTGAACAGGCCCCGGGCGGAGCGGCCAAGCCGCTCCACCCGGGCCACCACCAACCCCTCCAACAAGGAGACGCCGTGACCATCGTTGAACGCCTCTTCGCTCTCGCCACCGCGTACGCCGAGGCCGCCGTGTGGGCGGACCGCGAACGAGCCTTCGCTCGCTCGGCGACCACCCGAGCCGCGCAAGCCGCCGCCCCCTCTAACGTGGAGAAGGCGGACTCCGCCGTCGAGGCCGCCCGCGCCGCGCTCCGCGCCGACCTGCACCACGCACTCGGGCTGCCGGTGTACGCCGTGCCCGAAACGAAGCTGCCCGTGTGCACCTGGCGGCAGGGCCAAGTCTTGATCCGCGCCCTCGCCAAGACCGACGAACGACCCGTGCGCGTGCGGTACACCCCCGAACAGGCCCTCGCCACCGGCGCTGCCTTGATCGCCTGCGCGGCCGTCACCGATGTGCGCGTCGGCGGCACCCTGTCGCACCTCCTCGGAACGTTCCCTTCCGCCGAGGCCAGCGGGCCAGCCACGGCTGGTCCGGACACGCCCGACGCCGGGAGGCGGGCATGACCGGCACCTCCGGTGACGGCGGGCACGAGGTCGAGGTCTACCACGCGGCCCTCGACGGGCGCCGGCTGAGCGAGGCTCTGCGCGTGCTCGGCCCGATCGAGCCCGCCCTAGGGCGTGTATCGAAGTCGGTGGTTCAGGTGAGATCACGGGCGTGTCGGTGATCGTTAAATAGCGAGGTCTCCGGTAGACGGCTTAGCGACCAAGCAAAACCGGAGACCACCGGAGACCTCGTGGACACCTTAGCGGTGACGAGGCGGTACGACCTGACCGACGTCGAGTGGGCGGCCTTGGAGCCGTTGCTGCCCGCGCCTCGTCGTCCGGGACGTCCGCCGACCTGGACGAAACGGCAGCTCATCGACGGGATTCGGTGGCGGATCCGGGCCGGCACGCCCTGGCGTGACATCCCGGAGTGCTACGGATCATGGGCAGCCGTGTATGCGCTGTTCCGGCGGTGGCAGCGTGACGGGACGTGGGCGCGGATCCTGACCGCGTTGCAGGCAGCGGCGGATGCGTCCGGCCGGATCGTGTGGGACGTGTCGATCGACTCGACGGTGGCCCGGGCGCATCAGCATGCCGCTGGTGCGCGTAAAAGGGGGATCTGCAGGCCGAACCGCCGGGTGGTGTCGCGGTCGAACCGGCCGATCACGGCGCCACCTTCGACACTCTTTCGGCCGTATTCCGTACCTATCTCGGCACCGACTTCTGCCTTGCAGCGGACGAGGCAGAGAACGGCGAGGCCGCGTCATGAGGGCCGCCTTCACGCATGGCCGGTCCGCCCGGCACACCGGGGCGGTGTGCGGCAGCGACGACGGGCCGGACACTCGCATCACCGATGAGCCGAGCCTGGTCACCTGCCCGGACTGCCCGGACGCCGCCGAGATCGAACTCGTCCCGGACAACGCGGTCACCGAAGACCCGCACATCATGCAGACGCTGCGGGAAGCACGCGACGGCCACACCCGCAAGATCGACGGCGTCATCGTTGATGCGACCACCGCAGACGCCATCCTCACCGTCTACGAGGCGGCCACTCCCCGAACGCAGACGAAGATCGCGAGTCTGCCGCTGACCCTCATGACCCGGCTGGCCTGGGCCATCCTCCACGACGAAGCGGAAGGAGACGCTCGGTGACCCTCACCCCAGCGTGGATGTCCCCGACGCCCGACGAGATGCCGTTCCACTGCCGGACCTGCCGCCGAGCACTACACCGCCGCCAGACTCCCAACGGTGTGCTCACCTTCGAGCACCCGAACGAGCTCCGCGGTGACACCCTCGACCATGAGCCTCGGCCGGCGCCGGTGACCGAGGTTCCCGATCCGATCATCGAGTGTGACTTTTGCTCCAGCCCCGAGGCCCTCTGGGTCTACGTGTGCGCCGACCAGGAGACCGAGACGAGTTACGTCACCCGGCGAACCGTGAACGTGGGCGACTACCAACGCCGCCACTATGCGGCTCGGACGCGGGCCGTCGAGAGCGAACAAGGGCCGTTGCGGATCTGGGGCGAACGGTGGAGCGCGTGTGACGGTTGTGCCGCACTGCTCGAAGGCCGTGAGCTCTATGGGTTGATCGCCCGGGTCACTGACGCGATGCCTCCGAGACTGATCCGAGGCAGGAAACTCATGACCGTTCGCGGGCTGCTCCACGGCCACTACAGCACCGTTCTGGAGACGTTGCGGCCCGGCCGTGGGCGCATCACGGCGAGGTATCCGGTCATGGCGTGGGAAGAGACGCCGGGCCGGGTGGACACCGGCGACGGCACCGGCCGACAGATCGGCCAGCGGCGCAAGGGGTAGGAGGTTCGGTGACCGGCGGGCACACCCCGAGGGTGCGCGCAACCCCGCCGGTCACCTCACCCGAGTCCCGGGCCACCGGGTCCCACGAGCCGCATTCCCCGGGATGGGTGTGCGAGCGATCGTAGCCGCACAGTCCGCGAGCTGCCGGGCCTCGCGTGCTGGACCTCAGCGTGACCGGAGGTGTAAGGATGATCGTCGTGGCGCAACGCAGCATCGACGGACGAGTAGCCCTCGACCGGGCGGGCGTGGCCGCGCAGACCGGCGCCTCGCGCTCCACGGTCAACCACTGGCACCGTAACCGCGACCGGTTCGGCTTCCCGGAGGCGTTCACCCACGACGGCGGCGAGTGGTTCTGGCTCGACGACATCACCGCGTTCCACGCCGCGCACCTCGCGGCGAAGAAGGCCGTGCTCACCGAGGTAGACCGTAGCGGCGGCCCCAACGACCGCGTCACCTCCGGCGGCGCCGCCGCCATCCTCGGCTACGCCTCGCACCGCAACCTGCCGGACGAACTCATCGATCACCCAGACTTCGTGGAGGAGCTGCCGAGCGGGCGTATCCGCCGCTACTGGTACCGGCGCACCGTGTGGGCACATGCCGACGCCCGTACCGGCCGCCAATCCACCGGCCGCACCCCCGGCACCACCAACCGCGTTCGGAAACCGCACCCCTACGCCGACGACCCCCGCCTTCACGCCGCCGCTCAACTGCTCGCCGAGGCCAAGAAGGCCGGATGCGACCGGCGCGGCCTCGGCGTCGAGCTGGCCCGCCGCCTAGGCATCACCGAGCGGACCGCGCAACGGCTGCTGACCGCCGCCGAGGGAGACCCGTCGAGCTACGGCATGCGACCTTAGCCAGCGGGCTAGGTCTACGGTCAATGGTCCGGCCGGATGCCTACTTGAATTTCCAGCCCTGGACCTGCATCAGGGCGAACACTCCGGCCGCGATGGTGACAAGCCCGACAAGCACCGCCCCTGCGATGCGCAGCCACGGCTTCGGGGAGTCGTCCTCACCAGCTTGCGGATGCGAGGTCACGACCGTGCCCTGTGGGGCAGTGAAATTGATCTTGTTTCGAGTGCCCGTGACCGCGAAGTGGATTGCGTTCGTCGCAACTTCGGCGGGCGGCGTCGCGGCTCCGGTGGGCGCGGTGGCGCGAATCTCGGCGACCAGGACCGTGAGCATGGTGCGGACGTGGTCCACGACGCCCGCGAGAGCTACCGGAGCGACGGACCAGTAGATCCGCTCGATATGGCCTTTTACAGCGCCGGTCTGGTTCATGAACGCCGCGAGATCGGCAGCTCCCTGAGGCTGCAACTTGACATGGTCGGCACCTTGGACGGGCGCCAGCTTCTCGATCTGACCGATGCCCATCCGCAGCTCGATCTCGTCGGTGATGCGGTCCTGCGCGAAGTCAGGAAGATTCATGGAGCTGATCTGCTGACCCTTGATGATCCCGTGAATAGTCATCCCGTCGAGCGTCAGCGGAGCCACGATCTTCCGATACTCGGGGAGTTCATCCTCGGGAGCGTAACCCTGCAGCTCACGGCGGGCCCAGTCGCGAAGTTCGGCTGAGCCGGACTGGCCGCCGAGCGCGATCGCCTTCCGCAAGAGATCGGCAATCGGCTTCTGACTATCCAGTGCGCCTGTCTCAAGCTCCTGAAGGAGTCGATCCGCCCGCGTCGTCACGGACGGAAGAATATCGCCAACCGCCGCGCCACCGGCAAGATGAACGAGCGGCTGGCATGCTGCGACATGCGGCCTGCTCAGCCCAGGTATCTGGTCAGCTTCACCCCTCGGTCCGGCATCACAGCTGGCCGCTAGGGGCGTGGCGGCCAGCCACCGAACTTCAACGCCGAGCGATACAAGCAACGTAACCAGGTAGAACGGACCTTCGACCGGCTCAAACAGTTCCGCGCGGTAGCGACGCACTACGACAAACGCAAGGACCGATTTTTGGCAACTGTCACATTCGCATCCATCATGGTCTAGCTCCGCGCGAAACCCGACAAGACCCGACCATGATCCGTCAGATGCGCTCTAACCCCTAGAGCACCCCAGGCGCCGCCGGCCACTTCAACCGGCGGCGCCTCGCGTCTCAGTTCACTCGTCCTCGTCCTGGTCCTCGTTCTGGCCGGCGGTCGGCACGGCCGGAGCCTGCATCAGGTACCGCAACGCGCCGTCGAAGTCGGTCCCCTGCGTTTCAGCCGTGCGGGCGAGAACATCGAATGCCTCGTCGCTGATCTCGATGATGCGGCGTCCGGGCGCAGGCATGGTCATATTGGTTCCTCCTGGTCATTACGGGCGGCCCGCCGATCGGGCACCGGCACCCCTATCCATGCCGACCGGCGGCGAGGCATCAAGCCGACAGCGGCGGCACACTGGCGGGCGCGGCCTGCGAGGCGGCACCGGGCGACACCGGCACGTGGTCAAAGACTTCGGTCTCGGCGGCGTCGGCGGCACGCACGAGGCCAGCGGCGAAGCGGCGCGCCTGGCCAGGGGTGCAGTACAGCGGTGCGCTGCCATCGGCGAAGGTGATCTCGACGTGGGGGCGTTCCAGCTCGGCCGGGTCGGTGCCGATCCAGGCTGGTGCCTTGTCCCAGAACGCCGTCCGGACGATTGCGGTAACCGGCTCACACGCCTCGTCGTAGAGCGTCACGGTGGAGGGTGGGCTGCGGTGCAGCGCCGTGCCGGACGGGTCGAGGTTGTCGTGGCAACAGTCGGTGCATCAATGGCGGGCAGGACACCGGCCGCGTCACCGGCAAGGCACTGCCGGCCGGCAGGGTGAAGTCGTCCATGTGCGGTCTCCCTCAATTTCATCGAGCGGCGGAGGTGCGGGCCGGTGCGGCCTCGTCATGCCGGCACCTTCGGACGAGCGCCGTCGAGGGCCTTCTGTTCGCGGCGCAGCGCGCCGAGCAGCTCGGACACGCGGTTGTTGCGGATGGCGGTGCCGTTGCGGCGAAGGCGGTGTGCGAGGGCGTCTCGGCTGACCGTGCGTCCTTCACGAAGCAGCTCGTCGCGGGCGGTGCGGGCCGCGGGCAGCAGCGGGACGAGGTCCGAGGCAAGGTCGACATCGTCGTCCCCGTCGAACTCATCGCCGTCCTCGTCGCCTTCGCGGTCGTCTTGGTCGCTGTACGCCTCTTCGCTGTCGTCACGGTCGAGCGGTCCAGGGCTCGGTACCTCTTCGGCGGTGGAAGCGTCCGTGTCCGGCGTGGCCGGAGGTTGTTGTGGCTGTTCAGGTACGGCTTCGTCGTCGGCGCGGGGCAGCTCGGCGTGGCTGTTGGCATCGCTGTCCGCTCGCAGCGGAGCGGGGGCGGTGATGGCGGGAGCCACCCGGTCCGCCCAGGCGTGGTAGTCGACTCGGGCGGCCAGCTCGGCGGCGAGCCGGTCGAGGTCCAGGGTGCGGACGGCGATCTCGGCCATGCGCGGATCGCGCTGGTCAGCGCGTACAACGTGCTCGACCGCGCGGGCAACCGCCGGTCGGCGTTTCTCGTCGCCGATGGCCAGCTCGGCGGCGCGCAGGGACTCGTACAAGCCGAGCGGGCGCCATGCGCCGGTGCCGGGGTCACGGCGACCTTCGCGGGCCAGCTCGGCGGCGCGGGCGGTCCAGATCGGGTGCCGCACTCGCCGCCACAGGCCGTAGTCGGGGGCGGTGTCGGCGAGTTTGCCCGCCGCGCGCAGGGCGTCTCGGCGGCGGGCGGCGGCGTGCAGCATCCACAGTGCGTATGCCGAGCCCGACAGCACGCCGAACACGCTCGACCAGTAGTAGTCCGGCCAGTGCCCGGCCACCTGGATACCGACGGCCACAACGGCGACCACGGCCGAGAACGCCCGTAGGCCGTAGGCGCGCTCGCCGAGGCGCATCCGTTCGTCGGCCATCGCGGCGAGCGCCATGGCCAGCAGCTCCAGGCAGAGCGCGAACGGCAGCACCGCCAGCACGCGCAGCACGAGCGGTACCGCGGGCGGCCAGGGCAGATGGTCGAGGGCCACCCAGGTCTGACCGATCACGGCGCCGGTGGCCGCCACGGCATAGAACGAGTACGCCCACCGGGCCGGCGACCAGCCTCGGTGACCCGTGCTCGGCTGAGGGTTGCCGTTGGAGACTGTGGCGGGGGTGCTGATGGCGTGGCCGTCCTTCCTCACGTTTTCGGTCATCGGTGACCTCTGGTGGCGGTGGCGGGCCGCAGCTGGCGTTCCGCGACCCGGCGGGTGGCCTCCGACGGTTCAGCGCCGCCGAGGTCGGCCAGCCGGTCTTCGAGGCGGCGCAGGGTGCGCCGGACAGCGTCCGGCCGTCCGGCGCGGCCGTGGATGCGCATGATGCGCTGGTACAGCTCCTCGTTGACCGGGTCGAACTCCAGCGCGCGTTCGAGGGCGGTGACGGCCTGGTCGGGGTGGTCGGCTTCGAGGAGCTCGGCGATGCGGGCCAGCACCGAGAGGATCTGGTGGCGGTAGGTGGTGGCGTAGTCGGTGATCCAGGTCTGGTCGGCGCCGTCGGCGAAGTCGCCGCCGTACAACTCGGCCGCCTCGCGCAGTAGCGCGAGGGCCTGGGTGTCGTTGTCGGCGGTATTTGCGGCCTTGATGGCGGTGAGCATCTGCCACAGGTCGACGGCGATCAGCTCGGGGTCGAGCCGGTAGCGGCCGGTCGCGGGGTCGTAGACGACGAACATCGCCTGGCCGTTGCCGGTGGCGGCGCGCAGCACCCGGCGGGTGGTGCTGATGTCGGTGCGAATGCGCTTCCCGGCGGTGCTCGGGGTCGTGTCGGGGTGTAGGTCGGCGGCGAGCTGGTCGAGGGTGCGCCCGCCTGGGTGTGCGGCCAGGGAAGCGAGGACGGTGTAGGAGCCGCTACGCATCCCGGTCGCTACCGCCCCGGTCTCGGTTTCGACGAGGACCGGGCCGAGGACCCGCAGCCGCACCGGGGCCGACGCCTCGGCCTGCTGGGAGGGAACCGGCTCGTCCTGCTCGGCGCTTACCTCGTGTGGTGCCGCGGCCGGGTCACTCGGAGGCGGGTCGATGTCGATGTCGTGGCCGGGCTCCGGGCGCGCAGTGGCGTCGGTGAGCATGGTCATGACGGCGGCGAGATCGCTCGCCGCGAGGGTGGACAGCCGGACCACCCCGGCGGTCTCGGCGGTGGGGATGCCGTCGAGTTCGCCGAGGACGACCGGGTGCAGGTGCAGCGCTGCCCGGTGCGCGCCGACCGCGCGCAGACGGGCGGCGTGCCGGGGCGTGGCCTCGATGAGAAGCACGTACGGCGGCTGGATCTCGGCGTGGTCGGTGCGCCCGTTCAGCGCCTCGATCGTGTCGAGGTCGAAGTTATCCAGCAGCCGGCGCCGCAGGATCATCTCCTCTTCGGCGTGGGTGACGGCCGTCGCGGCGTCGGCGAGCACGATGAGCCGTTCGCCGTCGTAGCTGGTCCCGTCCGGGTCGAGGCCGAGCACTGGTGGGCCGTCGGGTAGGAGGCGCGCGAGTACGCCGGTGGTGGTGATGACGATGGGGCGGGCCTCGGTGCGTTGGGTGATGCCGGTGGCGAGGACGGCGGTCAGCACCGCGCGAGCCGCCGCATCGGCTTCGTCACCGTGCAGAGCGAGGCCAAGGCCGGGCAACTCGAACAGGCCCACCTCCCGTCCGGCGGCATTCACGCCGATGGGCGCGTCGACAGTCGATGTGGCGGGCAGGTGGTCCGGGCCGGCGCCGGAGCCCAGGCGGCATGCCGCAGTTTCCACCAGGGCTAGTGATTCAGGCAGCGGCGCCGGTTGGGATGCGAGCCGGGCCGGGACGGGAAAGGCTGGGCGAGCGCGTCGGCGGCGTTGCAGGCGTACCAGGGAGGCAACGGCTGTGAGCAGCACAGCTAGGCCGAGACTCACCCATCCCTGCGGGGGCAGAGCGACGCCTTGCTCGCCCCGGTAATCGGTGTCGTCGTCTTGCTGCGGGGCAACGGGTGCTGAGACCCTGCTGTCCGGGTGCGAGGTGGGCGCCGGACTCCTGGTCGCCGGTGATGTGCTCGTGGTGATGCTGGGTGCCAGCGTCGCCTGCGGCGGCGCGGTAGTGCGGCTCGGCGTACCGGTGGCTGTGTGGCTGGGGCGGATGGTGGGCTCGGTTGGCGGTGCCGGGGTGCTCTTCGATGGAGGTGTGTGCCTGGCGGTAGGCAGTGCCAGCACCCATCCGACGTGAATCTCGTCGGGATCTTGGAGCGCGTGCCCGTTGGCCTGTTGGTGGCCCCGGTTGAGTTTGTAGATGTCATGCCATCGATAGGGGTCACCAAGCTTGTGCTTGGCGATGCCCCACAGCGTGTCATGGCGGTGCACCTTCACCGTCCGGGGATGTGCCGTCGTTGCGGGGATACGAGCTCCGACCATGGCCCGGGGGTCGTTCGGTGTGATGGTGTGGCTCTCTGTGCTCATGGGAGCGTCGCGGAGCGGGTGGACGTCCGCGGTGGGTGCTGGGGGAGTGGCGTGGGCGGGCAGCGCCGTGGCGGTCGTCGTTACAGCCGCGGTCCCGAGAAGTCCGGCTGCGAGGCTTTGCATCGGGCCGGGCAGGTAGTAGCAGAGGCGTTCCCAGCTGTTTTGCCAGTCGCGTGACCGTGCCCGCGTGATGCTCCATGCGAGGGTACCGATAGCGGTGATGCCCCAGAGGGCCCAGGCGAGTGCCCAGCCGGTTGTGGCGGCGTGGTCGGGATTCAGCGGGGTGTTCAGGTACGCCTGCACCTGTTCGGCGGACGGTGGGTGTTGCGGCCATGGCGGTCCGCTGACCGTGATCATCATGGTGGGGATGCCGGCCAGAACCACCAGCCTGACGATCATGGTTCGTAGTGCCGCGAGCATGCGAATCAACTCGTTCGCTCCTGGAGTCGAATGGCTAACGGGTAGCGGCCCCGTGCGCAAGGTCGAATGCCTCCGCGAAGCCGGGAGGGCTATGGCGTGACGCTAAGCCCGAATGCTGCGGCGGGACTGGTCTGCGCTACTCACAAACGCTCACACTTCCCGCGGTGTGCCTTACATGTGCTGGTCAGAGAGCGGTGCGGGTGATAGCTCACACTGGAACGACACGGTGCTGTCGCGGCGTGACTGATCGGGGATCTTCTGTTTGACTGAGCCGGTGATTCCATCGCTGGTGATCGATTACGGGGCGGCCATCACGCGTGCGGTTCTGATCCGCTCGGACGGATCCTGGCTCCTGCTGCAATCTGACGGCGGCTGGTGGCTGTCTTCCGCAGTGCACGTCAGTGCCGGTGAGGTGGTAGTCGGTGCGGAAGCCTGGCGGCGAGCCGTCACCGACCCGGACGGGTTCGTCGCATCGCCACTACAGGCCGGTAGCGGGCATGTCACCGTCGCCGGTGTGACGGTCGAGGTCGCGGAGCTGGCGGCGGCCACGCTGCGGCAGGTTGCCGCAGAGGCGACCCGGATCATGGGCGAACCGGTGCAGCAGGCGCAGCTGCTCGTGCCGGCCGGGTGGGGGCCGCGCCGCAAGACGTGGCTGCGGCATGTTGCCCGCGCCGCCGGCCTGCATGCGTCGCGGCTGGTCGAGGTACCTGTCGCAGCCGCCTCGAGGATCGCTCCTCCGGCCGGGTCGTCAGCAGACACGGACCGGGTGTTGCTGGTCATCGACGTTGGAGCGGGTTGCGAGATTACCGTCCTGCGCCAAAGTGGGCAGCAGGTCGAAATCCTGTCCACGCTTGATGACGCGCAGGCCGGCGGAGATCGCATCGAGGCGCTGCTGACGGTGGCATTGACCGGCACGATGTTGGAGGACCTACCCGCCGAACAGCGATGGAACACCCTCGCCGTGGTCCGCACCGCACAGCAAGCGCTACCCGACCAGGTGGCGGTGACCGTGCCGATCCCCGGCGCGGCGGGGCCGCTAGTGGTCACCAACCTCCAGGTGACGCAGGCTGCGCAACCGGTGCTCGAACGCGTCGGCGAACTGGCCGCCGAGGCGGTCGCGGCCGCGGATCTCACCCTCGCCGAAGTCCACGGCGTGCACCTCATCGGTGGCGTCGCCTTGCTACCCGGTGCCGCCGAGGTGATCGCGGCCAAACTCGGCGTCACGCCGCAGATCGCGGCACAGCCAGCGTTGACCGCGGTCATCGGCGCGGCCGACTCCGACCCTGCGGGCGCCGCGGCCCGAGCCGTCCGCCAGGAGGAACCACTACAGTTGCCGCCGCAGCGGCGGATCTTCCTGCTCGGCGTACCGGGAGCGGCATCACTGGTGCTGTACGCCTTCTTCCTCTGGAAAGCCGATCTCTACGGCAGCGTCCCGTTTGGCGAGTACCGGGGAGCGGTGTACGAGTTGTACGCCGCCTGGTCGCAGCTGACCGTCGCCGTCGTGCTGGCCCAGGTCTGCTTCTTACAGGCAGCCTCGGTGTTCGCCGCCTTGCTCGACCAGAACGCGCACACCCCCGGCCGATCGAGGCCGAACAGCAGGATCACCGCCGGAATCGGCATCGCCGTCATCGCCGGACCCGCGGTCGCCTACTTGTACGCACTGGTGGCTACCGCCTACTTCAACGGGGCCGGCACCAACGTCCCGTCGTGGACGCTGCAATGGGCTGTCTGGCCGATCCTGCCCGTCGCCGGATGTGCCGCGCTGCTCGCCGTAGCTGCCTGGCGCCGCAGGGACACTCCTACCGGCGGCTGGGACGCCTTTCTCAGCTTCCCAGCCAGCTCACTGATCAGCGCGACAGCGGGTGTCGTCATCGGCTCGTTCTACTCGATCATTCCGCTGCCGTACTGGCTGGCCCCCTGGGGGCCAGCATTCCAGTACACCGCTGGACTGCTCGTCGCCGTGGGAATCGCTTGCGCCCTTGCTCGCCACCTCGCCGTCCGAGCCGGCCTGAGCGTCGCTCTAGCCATTCCCCTGATGATCCTCGTGCAGACCCCATGGGGTCGCCACATGCTCGGCGCCTTCTACGCAGGCGCCACCACCGTCTGGCTCCTCAAACGGCTGTGGGCGCTGCACGCCGGCCCCCGCTGACTCGGGATGTAGGCCATGCGTTGGATGTACCGTGCCGCAACAGCGCTGATCACCGTCGCTTTCATCGCCGGTCCACCGCTGCTCGCCGGAGTCTGGCTCCTGCACCATCCCTTACCGGCACTGACCGCCGAAGATGTACAAAACTGGCTTCAGCAGCCCCGCACCACCGCCGATGTGCTCGCCGCCATCGTGCTCATCGCCACCCTGCTCTGGCTCCTCCTTGGCGGCTACCTCGTGCGTCGCATCGTGCTCGCCGCCACCGCACGATGGCGGCGGCTGCGGAAACTGCCGTTACCCACGCCCGCCCAGATGACCGCCGGATCCATGGCCAGCGTCGCCGCGCTCACGCTTCCCGCCATCACCGCTGACCACGCCACCGCACCACCCGTCGCCACCACGCCACCACCGGACGACCCCACCAGCGCCGACCCCAGCCACAACACGGCTATATCCACCGCCCCAACCCCGGCCGGAGTCGTGTTGCCCGACGGCGGATGGATGCCTTATCACACAGCTCTCGCTGTAACGGCTCTCTCTGGCATGGCGCTGCTGCACCGACGGCGCACCTACCAACCCAACCCCCGCCGGATCAGCACGCACCACCACGACCCCGACCTACAACCGCTTCCGCCCGCCGCTCAAGCCATCACCACCACCCTCAGTGACAACACCGCCACCAGCCCTCCCGCGCACGCTGCCACCGCGCCCGAGCAGCTGCCGACCGGCCTGCTGTCCCTGCACGGCCCCGGCGCACCCGCTGCCGCCCGCGGACTGCTCGTCGCCACTGCCGTCTCCGCCGCCACAACCCCAGGCAGCCACACCCGGCTCGCCGTGCGGCACGACGACTTGCGGAAGCTTCTCCCACAAATCAATCCCACCACGCCTCTGCCCGGCATCCACGTAGTCGCCGGGCCCCCGGGCGCAGCGCCAGAACCGCACTACGCCGCCGGCCCATCCTTGCCTGACCGAGCCGACCGCGGCGACCAACCATCTACCGGCTCTTCTGCGGCGATCACCGTACTCGGCTTCGACGCCACCAGCGTCCCCGCAGCCCAATGGCACATCACAGAAGACGGCACCACCACCGGCACCGGCATCTCCACGGGCCGGCGGCTGTGCACTCTCGACCCGCGCGCCGCTACCGACCTGCTAACACTGATCCAACAGCGCCACGCCGGCACCGTGCGCGGCGCAGCATCCGGACCCCAGCCTTCCGGCCCAACCACCACACCCTCGCGCCCCGTCGCGACACTGACCTTGCTGGGTGCCTGCGAACTAACCGTCGATAGCCAGCCCATCCGGCTACGCCGCACCGCTGGCCTGCAGATCTTGGCCTACCTCGCCGTCCACCCCGAAGGCGCGCGCCGCGAAGAAATCATCAGTGCCGTCTGGCCCAACCTTGCCCCAGCCACGATCACCCAGCGCCTGCACACCACACTCAGCGACCTGCGACGCCAGCTCCAACCCATCATCGGCGACCCCATCACCCGCCGTGAGGACCGTTACCAGCTCAACACCGACGTGATCGACACCGACCTCAACCTATGGCGAACCGAGGCGGCGAAAGCGGTGAGCGCCATCAGCACATCCAGCCGCACCAAGTCCTGCCGGCGCCTGATCGAGCTGTACCAAGGCGAACTCGCCGCCGGCCACACCTGGCCCTGGATTTCCCCGACCCGAGAAGCGATACGCCGCGACGCCCTCGACGCCTGCACCCACCTCGCCGACCACAGCACCCCAGCCCAAGCACTCGACTGGCTTCACACCGCCACCAAGATCGACCCGTACAACACGAGCATCCAGCAACGCATAACCGCCACGGTCAACGCATCCTGAAGCACTCGGCCAAGAACAACGGTCTCCGAGTGATGCACATAGAACGGCGAAAGCAGCATCAGGTGCTGAAGCGCGGCCACTGACCAGGGTGAACCGACATTGCCCATTGAAGGTAGTCTCTGCATACGGCAGCACGCGAACGGGGAGTGTCGTCATGCAACCGCGCCTAGGCCGCGTTTCGTAAGTGCGGGCGAGGTGTGACGTGTCCCGGCGTGGCGGTTGTCGATACGAAGTGAGGTCTCCGGTAAACGGGTTAGCGACCAAGCAAACCTGAACCACCGGAGACCTCGTGCCCAGGGTAGCGGCAGCGAGGCGACACGATCTCACCGACGTTCAGTGGGCGGTGCTGGAACCTGCGCTGCCTGCGGAGCCACGGCGAGGCCGTCCGCCGCGATGGACGAAACGGCAGATCATCGATGGGATCCGGTGGCGGGTCCGGGCGGGAACACCGTGGCGGGACGTGCCCGAGGTGTACGCACCCTGGCAGACGTTGTATCGCTGGTTCCGGCGCTGGCAGCGCGACGGGACGTGGGCGAAGATCCTG
This sequence comes from Actinoplanes teichomyceticus ATCC 31121, assembly GCF_003711105.1. Taxonomy (NCBI): domain Bacteria; kingdom Bacillati; phylum Actinomycetota; class Actinomycetes; order Micromonosporales; family Micromonosporaceae; genus Actinoplanes; species Actinoplanes teichomyceticus. The sequence goes on along the minus strand of NZ_CP023865.1, from coordinate 6,490,997 downwards.
GCCCGGCTCCAGACCCGGGCCGACGCCGCCGGTGACATCGAGTGGGCGGTGAGCGTCGATTCCACGATCAGCCGTGCCCATCAGCATGCCGCGGGTGCCCGTCGTGATGGTGACCTGCAGAAGGAACCGCCGGGTGGGGTGTTCGCCGAACCCGGCGATCATGCTCTGGGCAGGTCCCGGGGCGGGTTCACCACCAAGACCCATCTGGCCTGTGAGCAGGGTCGTAAGACGCTGTCGACGGTGATCACCGCTGGTCAGCGGGGTGACAGTCCGCAGTTCATCAAGGTCCTGGAACGCATCAAGGTCTATCGGGTCGGTGGTGGCCGGCCCCGTACCCGGCCGGATCTGGTCCTGGCGGACAAGGCGTACACCAGCCGGGGCAATCGCGGGTACGCCCGCCGCCGCAGGATCAGGGTGTGCATCCCGAGCAAGGCCGACCAGGACGCCTACCGCAAGGCCAAAGGCTCCAAGGGCGGGCGTCCTCCGGCGTTCGACCCGGTCGTGTACCGGCAGCGTCACGCCGTGGAATGCGGCATCAACCAGCTCAAACAGAACCGGGCGATGGCCACCCGGTACGACAAGCTTGCCGTCCGCTTCGAAGCCACCGTCACCATCGCCGTCATCAACCAATGGCTCTGATGACCTTTACGAAACGCGGCCTAGCCCTCGCCGAACTGAACCGGCGTGCCGATCAGCACTCGCGGGAGTGCCAGTGAACGGCCCGGCTGCCGCCCAGCTCCGAGCCCACGAAAAGCGGATCGCCGTGATGCTCGCCGACCCCGAATGCGTCGGTGAACTCCTCCTCGTCGGCATCGGCATGACCCGCTGCCTCGACCTCGGCGACCCGCACTGGCCCGCTGGCGAACACATGCCCCTCGCCCCGATCGCGGACGCCGTCTACGGGCGGCGCCGGCTCGGCATGGACATGCTCCTGCCGGACCAGACCGCCCGGCCGACTCGCACCCCCGCAAACGAATTGTCGACGTGTTCTACCAGGATCGGCGCCGCTACTCGCCCCGAACCGACGGAGACCGCGGCCTCGGCCAGGCCACCTGCGGGCGGCCCATGCAACGGCGGGAAGGCTTGTGCGGCCGTAACGCCTCCTGGGATCAGCAGCGGCAGCTCACCGACCCGCTCACCGGGAAACGGCACACCGTAGGAGCGTGCTCACAGCCAAACTGCCGGACCTGGTACGCAGACCTGCTCGCCCGCAACGCCGCCGAACTTGCCACCCACCCGGCGCCGACGCCCGCCGCGAACACCGGCGGTGTTCTCGAACGGCACCTTCCGGAGATCGATTGGTGGCAGGTGTGGCGGCACGTCGACAAGAATTGGACTCCCCCACCCGAGGGCGAACGGTTCCATAAGCCGACCCTGACCTTGGTGCTGGGCGACGCCGACGAGATGCCCGCAATCACGACCAAGCCGATCCTGGCTGTGCTTGAAGGAGGATGGCGATGAACGCCCACCACACCGACGACAGTGCCGCCAGCCCAGCCGCCGAGACTAAGGTGTGGCACTTCAAGGCTTTCCCCGGCACCAACGAGACTGGCTGTTGCGAGACGAAGTTCGCTGATCTGGGCCCCGCAGACCGGATGACCGACGATCCGAGTCTTGTCACCTGCCGTGGCCGAACAGGGCCAGTCGCATGACCGGTGATTTCGTGCTCGCAGGCACCGGCTCCCGGAGCCTGCGCACGGCGCCACGTCACGTGCAGGTGGAGGCGATGGACCGCTGCATGGACGCGGTCGCGCGGCGGCTGTCGAAGCACGGCAGCCGCCTGGTCGTCATGAGCGGGGCGGCTGAGGGCTGGGACGAACTATTGGCCCGGGTCGCGATCCGGCTCGGAATACGGCTGTGGCTAGCCCTGCCGAACAAGGGGTACGCCCAGTACTACTGGGGCAAGGCGTCTGTGCTCGAACGGAACCGGCTGCCAGAGTTCGCGGAGATCGCCGCCGCGGCGTGGAAGGCGACGTACGTGATGGAGCAGATCCACGGCACCACCGCACTCAAGGTCGACGGGTTGCACGCCAACTTCTGGCGAAACCAGTTCATGGTCGACAACGCGGACGACTTCGTCGTGTGGGACCCGGCCAGCCGCGGCACCGCCCATTGCGTGGCGGCGATCCGAAAGGCCGGGAAGTGGCGCGACGATATGGTGATTGGCCCCGGCGCCGCCATGCAGGCAGTCGAACACCGCACCGGTGACCTACTCGCCTCCCAGCTACCCGCGATCGCCCACGGCGTCAACTGCCGCGGCATCATGGGTGCCGGCATCGCCCGGCAAATCCGCAACCGATGGACCCACCTGTACGACAGCTACCGCACCGCCTGCCGTACCGGCCATCTCACCATCGGCGGTATGCACGTGTGGCAGACACCCGACGGGATGACCGTGTACAACCTCGCCACCCAAGACAGGCCCGGCCCGCATGCCAGGATCGACGCCGTCCAGCATGCGGTTGCAGGCATGCTGGCCGACGCCGAGCAGCGCGGTATCACGGCCATCGGCCTGCCGCAGATCGCGGCAGGAATCGGCGGGCTGCGGTGGCCAGACGTTGAATCAGTGCTCACCACAGCAGCCACTGGCAGCCCGGTGCGACTGATCTTCTACTCGCTCGGCCCGGCTGCCGCTCAGCTACCGCTCGACCTGGCCGATCGTTGAGACTGGCGGGATGCCAGGCCGGCGGAAGCCATGAACCGCTGAAGGTCACGTTCACCCACCGGCCGGGCGCCACTGCGTCAATGAGCGCTACGCCTCAACTACCATTCATATAACGCCGACACGGCACCGCTATTCAGTCTGCCATTCCACGCAGGTCGGGCGCCCCTCCGATATCAAGAAATCCTTAACCGCTTGGCGGATAACCTCAAGAGGAACCTCTACATCTTCAGGGAATTCTGTCCACTCACCCATGATGGAGTACGTTCCACGCGCCTGCTGTTCCGACACCCCTAGCGTCGCGAAATTGCCACTGGCGTCCATCCATGCCAGCATACCGACATTCGATGCCCCGTTGACTCCCACGAGCAATTCATGATCAGGACACCCGGAGGAAAGAAGGGGGCGACTCAAAGAATGCAGTTGAGCAAGGTTCTCCCCCGCGGATCCATCGCGCAGCGCATCCACGAACCTGTCTACGTCCTCCACAGAAGACAGCATCGCGGGATTATCCGCGTGTTCCTTCCTGTAGCGCGCCTCAATCACTGCCGCATCACTATTCGCCATCCCATACCCCGTCAAATACACGCGACCGCCGCTCTCCGGACGCGTCACGCCAATGGACCCGCGGCCACCGTCAGCAGCGCAATCTCGATGGAGGCGATTGAACCCGGGTCGGCAGGCCCTGCTCGCCCTGGCCCACTTGCGCAACGGCGACACCTACACCCGCCTCGCCGCCGGCTTCGAGATCGGGATAGCGACCGCCTGGCGCTACGTCCAGGAAGCGATCTACCTGCGCAGTCGCCGACGACCTTAACAGCGCGATGCGGCGCATCCGGCAACTGGCGTACGCGATCCTGGACGGCACGCTGATCCCGATCGACCGGGTCGCCGATCAAAGGCCGTACTACTCCGGCAAGCACAAGCGCCATGGCGTCAACGTGCAGATCATCGCCGACGCGACCGGACGTCTCGTCTGGACCTCGGCCGCGCTACCCGGCTCGACCCACGACCTGACCGCCGCGCGCACCCACGGCATCATCGACGCGCTGGCCCGCGCCGACGTGATGACCTTCGCGGACAAGGGCTACCAAGGTGCCCGCGGCAGCGTGCGCACCCCGTTCAAACGCCGGCGGTTCCGGCCGAAGCTGTCACGCCGGCAGAAGGCGGTCAACCGCGCCCACGCCAAGATCCGCGCCCGCGGTGAGCGGGCGATCGCCACGCTCAAGACCTGGAAGATCCTGGCCAAGCTGCGCTGCTGCCCACGCCGAGCCACCGCGATCGTGCAGGCCATCCTCGTGCTGCACCACGTCGAAGCCAACCGCTACGCAGGATGAAAAAGCCTCAATCCTTACCCTGCACGCTCATACTCCTCATCGGCATAGTCGCCGATAGCTACATCATCGAGGAAAGTTTCCCAGAAGCCATTATGCTCACCTACCGAGGAGTCAATCCTCGATAACTCCTCCCGTAACGATTCCGCGACTCTTTCCCCAAGTTCTTCTACTGTCTCATAGGAGTAAAACGGGAAACGAGAAAATACTGCTTCCACGCAGGACGAGAAAAGTATCAGATTAGAATTAACTGAGTTAATCGTGCAACCTCCTGGCGTTGGAACATGAACAACCTCAAGCGAATAAACGTCTACACAAATACGTCCATCCAGCCCGCTTTTGCCGAAGGCCAGCAGACCTTCGGGTCTTTCCAAGAAGACCGCCGACTCGAGAGCGAGGTATTCTCCGCCAACGCTACGCTCAGGGACCCCCCGCTGCTCCAGCACCTGCCGGATGGAATCCGGCACACCTTCCGGGCAAGTCACCGACCTCAACGCAAAGCGAGGCCACGGCAGCAATTCAGTACTACGCACAAGCCGCACCGCAATTCAAGAATTGAAAAGTTTTTGGACGTACTCTTTTACCGCCTTGTTAGTTTCATCTCTGATCTGAGTCGTTTCCTCCTTAGTCGCTCCATTCCATGGCCAAGACCATTCTACCTCGGTTTTCTTGAGCTTCCCTTGGCACTTGTTAGCGCAGGGCGCTCGCTCAGTATAAAGTTTAACGACCGTCTTCTTCAACGTGGCGGCTTGGTCGAGTAGATCTTCTTCTGCATGCACTCCCTTTCCTGATCTTCCAGTGATGATAGAACCGTCGTCCAAGAGAGCTGCTCCGTAGTTCCCCGATTTGCCGCGAGCACCGTCTACCCGCCTACGCTTTTGAGTCGCGACAGTGAGATCGCTTCCGCCAAACGCATCGACCTGCGAACCGATTTCATTTCCACACTTACCCGCACAGCCAGCCCTACTCGCGTCCCATTCCCGGTGAAGCGCATTGAGATCATTCCGCGCCTTATTGAGTCCGTCACCCAAAACTTTGGCTCCGGCCCCGGCAACAACCGCACTGCCGGCAAGCGCAGCGCCACCCAGCGCTAGGCAAGCAACGGCCCCCACGACGATAACTGGGCCTTCAGCCGTAACTAGAAGAGCCGTACCGCAGCCAGCGAGGACAGAGTCGGCCCACACAGCGCCACCCACTCCGGCCGCAGCGACGCCCGTACCAGCAGCGATCTCCAGGACGTCTTGAGCGAGAGCGGAAATTTCTTCCTGATGTTCAATAATAAAGTTTATGAACCAATCAATATCACCCTCAAGGGCAGCAAGGAATTCATCAATCTCCTCTTTCAGCCCTTCGGCGCCGGGCGTGTTTCCAGCTACTTCACGCAGCTTGAGCAGGGAATCTTTGTATTGCTCAGCCTGCTGCTCCGCACGAGCTCTCTTGTCGAAATACTCGGCTGAATCCTCGGCATCCTCGATGTAACCGAGCGCGTCCTCTGCCTCATCGGCGGCATGAACGGCATGATCCTCAGCCTCTTTGGCTTGGTCTTCGGCATGTTTAGCAGCATTGTCTGCTGTGGTGGCGTGGTTCTTGGCATTGTTGGCTGCGGTTTGGGCCGCGTTGGCGTCGATGGCAGCCTGGTCTGCGGCGGCTTGAGCCGCGGTCGCCTGACGGGTGGCCTCTTGGGCGGCGGTAGTAGCGGCGGTGGCGGCTGCGGTGGCTCGGTCCGCGGCGGCACGGGCGTTTTTCGCGTCGGTCTCGGCGTCGGCGGCCGCGCGGCCGGCTAGGTTGGCGTCGGCTGTTGCTTGGTTGGCGGCGGCGCGGGCAGCTTTGGCGTCGGCCTGGGCGACGCGGTCGGTGGCGTCGGCTTGGGCGGCAGCCGTGCGAGCGGCTGCACCGTGCTGTGCGGCCTCGGCGGCGGAACGCTGCGCCTGGGCGGCTGACTTCGCCGCCTCATATGCCGACGTTGCGGTGTTGGCGGCAGCGGTGAATGCTGGGCGAACTTGCTCGTTGGCGGCTTGCGCGGCCCGGGTGGCCCAGTCTGCCTGTTTGGCGGCGTCGGTTGCTGCCGCGTCGGCGAGGCTGACGTGGGTGTCGCCGAGGTCTTGGGCGCGTTCGGCGACCTGTGTGGCGAAGGCAGCGTCGATGTCGGCTTGGGTGAACGGCGCGGCCTGGCCGATCGCGGTATTGGCGGGTTCGGCGATCCCGGACGCGGTTTGCCTGGTCGCGGTGGCAGCTCTGGTGGCGATGCTGGCCTGCAGCGCTGCTGTGGATGCCTCGGTGGCGGCGGCGTTCGCTTCGTCCATGGTGTGCTGCGCGGCCAGCTTCGCCAAGCCGGACTGGACGAGGGCGTCTTGGGCTTGGGTTGCTGCAGTTCGTGCGGCCTCGGCGGCACGACTCTGCTGGACGGTCGCTTGTGCTGCGGCGGCGTCAGCGCGCAGGGCAGCGGCGTGGGTGGCGGAGGCTTCGGCTTCGGCGGCGGTGGCGGCACGGTTGGCGTTGAATGCGGCGGTGTTGGCGATGCTGGCGGCTGTGTGGGCTCGCGCTGCGGCGGATTCCGCTTCGCTGGCTGCTGCCCGGGCGTTGGCGGCGGCGGCCCTGGCCTGGCTGGCGGCGGCACGTGCCCTGGCGGCGGCTCCGTCCGCTTGGATGGCGGCCTGGCGTGCTGCGATGGCGGCGTTGGAAGCGGCATCGGCGTCCAGTTGCGCGCGGTCGGATGCGGCAGCCGCGTCGTTGGCTTGCTGCCGGGCTGCTACTGCCGCGGCCTTGGCCTTGTCCTTCTCTGCGCCGGCGGTGATGCTGGCGGCCACGGCCTCGGCGTGACGGGCGCGCGCCTCGGCGAAGTTCTGCTGCCTGGCGGCTTCCCTGGCTGCGCGGGATTTAGCCGTCGCGTTGGTGTCGGCAGCGGCTGCTGCCTCGTTGGCCTTGGTGGCAAGGCGGTCCTGGTCTTGGGCCTTGGTGCTAGCAGTGGCGGCGGCAGTTTCTTCTCGCTGCGCCGCAGCGCGTTTGTCTGACGCGATCTTCGCCTGCGCGTCGGCTTCGGCGCGTTTCTGGGTCGCGATGTTGCGCTGCTCGACGGCGACTTTGCGGTTCTGTTCGGCGACTGCGGCTTGTTGCTGGGCCAGGGCGTTCTGTTGCGCTGCTACGGTTCTTTCGCGTTCGGCGATGGTGCGCTGCTCGGCGGCGGTGTCGCGTTCGGTCTCCGCGGTTTGCCGGTACTGCTTGGCTTTGCCGGCATGGGTGATGGCCTGTTGGAGTGCCGCTTCGGCGTCGGCTCGTGCGCGTTTGCTGCGGGCGACGGCATCGGCGGCGGTCAGAGCTTGGGCTTTGGCCGCGGCGGCGATCTGGGCTGCGGCTTTCTCGTGTTCCTTGGCGGCGCCTTCCCACTGCGCGGCGTTGGCGGTGTGTTTGGTGGCCTTGTCGGCGGCGCCGGTGGCGGCGTCGTCGGCGACGATCGCGTCCACAGCATGCTTGGCCGAGTCGGCGGCGCCGGCGGCGGCGGCGGCAGAAGCGCCCATCGCCTGGACCACGGTGACCCACTGGGTGCCGTAGTCGAGGCCGGTGTCGATCAGAACCTGTGCCTGGACGCCGGCTTGCACGGCCGCGGTCTGGGCTTGCCGGGCGTATTCGGTGGCGTAGCCGCTTTGGCGGACTACTTCCGCGGTGAGGGTGTCGAACCCGCCCTTGGTCCCATTGGCGGTGTTGGTGGTCAGGCGCTGCTGCGCGGCTCGTGCGGCGTTGCCGGCTGAGGTCATCGCGTTCGCGGCGCGCTCGAGTGCTCGGACCCCGTCGCCATGGGCGATCATGATGAGGCGGCGGGCTTCGTTGGCGCGGCGGGATCGCTGGGCGAGGTCTGTCAGGTCGTCGGCGGCTTTCTGCCGGGCGGCGAGCTGTTCGGCATAGGCCTCGTATGCCTCGGCGTCCTTCTTGGCCGCGGCCAGGTAGCCGGTGGTGAAGAATTCGGCGATGGCGGTGTCACCGGCCTGCAGCGCTGCGGCGGCGGCCTTGGCGACTTCAGTGCCGTTGCCGGAGGCCAGCATCGTCACTCGCTGGCGTAGTACTCGCCGGCGTTCGGCTTCCGCGGCGCCGGCGGCCACGTCCCGGGCGGTGGCGACGTCCCGGCCGTAGGCGAGGAAGGCTTCGCGGTCGAGGGCGGTGCCTTTCAACGCTCGCTGGACCGCGGCGTTGAATTCGGGCCCACCGGTGTTGGCGAGCGCGGTGATCGTGGCGATGTTGCGGTTGTCGATATCGGTGCGGCGTTTCTTCGCCTGTTTCCTGGCGGCGTCGGCGCCTCCGTTGAGGAACGCCATGATCGCTTCAGGAGTGCCCGCGTTCAGGGCCTGCTGCGCGGCGGCACGGACTTCGTCGTCGGCGTCGAGCCCGGCCATGTCGGCGACCAGATCTCGCAGCCGGTTGTCGAGAACGATGCCGTCGTCGGATTCTTGTTCAGCCAGGGCTTGTAGAGCTGCTGCCAGGGGCGTGGCGCGTACGGGTGCGGCGTGGGCCGGCACGTCGACGCCGGTGCTGATCATGGTGGCTGCCAGCAGCGCGGCGCCGACACGGATGAGCCACGGCCGGTCACGGCGGCGCCGCGGCGCCGCGGCTGGTTTTGACAGTGAGATGTTCACGACACCTGATTCCTGATGCGGGGGTTGGCGGAAGATCGCGATGGCGACGTGCCGTGGGTACGCCGCACTGCTACTCGCGGGCCTACGAGTAGCTCCGTTGCCGGGACAGTCGACCGGCGGTGATGCCGCTGCCGGTTAGGGCTGCATCTTGCGTTCGCCCTGCAGTGCGAGCTCGTAAAGGCCGGCCCAGTAGGCGGTCCGCGAGGCGGCATTGTTGCGCCAGGTGGTCCATTGCTGTGCCGTGGTCGGGGCCGTGTCAGCGATGGGTTGCCAGTTCGGGTTGTCCGTCGCATCGGCGGCAGCACGGGCGATCTGCTGCCAGTTGGCTGCCTGGCCCGCAGCGACCTTCTCGGCGGCCTCCCAGGTGGTCTGGGCGGAGCTGGCTTGTTCGCCCATGGCGTGCCACGCACGGGCGGCCGCAGCCCGTGCCTGGATTTGTGCTTCGCCGACGGCTGCCAGCGCGGCCTTCTCCGCGGCTTCGGCCTCAGCTTGCAGCCGCTTCACGGCGGCGAGCCAGACCATGTCGCTGTTGGCGCACTGCACCTGCTGGGCTTGCATGTCGGCGCTGGCGGCGGCAGCCCAGTCGTAGGCGAAGAACTCCACCACGTCGGCGTCGGTCGCTTCGGCTCGTAGCGCGTATCCGGCGGCGGCACGCACCTGGGCGCCGGGGTCGGTGTCTCGCAGCGCGGCGACGAAGTCACGGTCGGCTTGCACCAGCGCGGCGGCCTGCGCGCCGGCCGCCTCGCGGGCGGCTCGGTCGCGTTGCATCGCCGCGGCGTATCCGGTACGGGCGAAGGCGTCGAGTGCGGTTGGGCCGCTGTTCAACGCGAACTTCGCTGCGGCATGGACCTCCGGGGCGAACTCAGCGGTGTGTGTGGCCAGGATTCGCCGGGCGAAGTCAGCGTTACGCGCGTTGAGCTCGTCGGACCGGTTCACCGCGTACGCCAGTTCCGAGTTGAGGAACCGCGCTACGGCGGCATTCACGTTGGTGGCGATCAGCGCCGACCATGCGGCGGTCCGGACCAGTGACCGAGGATCGTAGAGGGCCAGGTAGTTCACATAGAGGCGGTCGGCGGCTGCCGGATCGAACGACGCGGCCGAGGCATAAGAGGCATGCGCGGGAGACGTAACCGCCCAGGCGGGCGTGACCTCGCTTGCCAGTACGCCGGAGGTTGCCGTGACGGCGGCAAGCGTCACAGCCCAGCGAGTTCGTCTCGGCAAATTCATAATTTCATCCCCCGTTCACCGCAGGCACCTATCAGCCGCCTGCACCCCGGCCCTTGACGCGTGCCATAACGACACCTCAGACAACATTTGGCATTCGCCCAGGTCAGCGGGGTTCGGCACCCAGAATGGGTATGAGCCATCGGCCGATGAAGGCGGCGACGAATCGCCCGCCATGACTGACCTCACGACCATCTAACACGTGATCACCTCCGCGCACCAGGGTTCCCACGGGGCCGAATGGCCCACGAACAGCTCATACGCTGGCTGTTTCGAGTGAGCCAGGAGACAAATCTCCATCAATGTTGACTGCGGGTGTAGTGGCATGGTTACGTTCCCATGGCCAGCCTGGAACACGGCATCTTGACAGTGGCCTCCCGGCGGCCGCAGCGGTCCATCGTGGCCTCGCCAATGAGGTGCTGACCAGGCACGACAGCACCAACGACGGGGAAGTTTATGCACATCGCCATCAGACGTCCCGGCGCCGGCCGAGGCCTGCTTGCAGCCTCTGCCGCTGCTATCGTGACGCTGCTCACGAGCCCGGTTCCTGCCGTTGCGGCACCTACGCCCACCGCCCCATCGGCAATTTCGGCGACCGCGAGCACTGATCTTTTCGATGATGACGGCTTGCCGACTGACATGGCGCAGAAAGTCGAAGCGGCCCGCGAGATTGAAATCGAACCTGACGGAACATGGCTCGCTCTGAGCGACCGAAACTTCGTCTTCAAAATCTGGCAGAATTCGGCTAACTATCCGCTTGTTCGTAACGCTGCGGAACTCGCCTTGACCGCCGATGAGGAAATCATCGAAGCTGTCTGCAAAGCGTTCATTGTGGTCGGTATTTTCGACGCCAAGAAGGCCGACGACGCGAAGAAAATCGCCGACGAGACGGCTGCCCGGCAGGCACGCGACCTCCGGCGTGCTGCCTACGCTGCTGCAGGACTCACCATCGACACTGACGGGCGCATGCTGCTGCTGTCCGAACGCGACGCGGTGTACGAGATCTTCACCAAGGCTCCCGGTAATCGGGTGAAGGCGGCAGCTGATGCCGCTCTCCGGGCGGGCGGGGGTGCTTTGCACACCTTCCTGGCATCCGGCGTGATGACTGCCGCCGACCAGGACGTACAGGACGCGATCAAGGCCGCCGAGGATCAGGGCAAGGAGGAGCAGGAACGCATCGCCCGTGAAGGAGCGATGCAAGCCGCGGCTGCGGTACTGGGCGTCGTCGCCGATGCCGGCAAGCTCGCCATGGCCAACGACGATTTCATCCGGTGGATCTGGGAAACAGTCGACAGGATGAACCGGCCGGAAATCAGCGCCGCCGCCGAACGTGCCCTGCGCAGTAGCGACCGGACCGTCTGGCGGGAATTCATCACCACCGGCATCCACACCGCCAACAAGGCCGACCTTGATCGGCAGCTGGCCGAGGCGGAAGCCGCCGACCGCCGTTCGATCGAGTCGATCAAGAGCCGCGCCATCGCCGACGGCGCCGACAACCTGGTCACGGCAGCGACCCAGGCCCTCATCGGCGACCGGCGAGTCGTCAGTGACTTCCTCCTGCTCGGGCAGCACCAGGTCGCCCCCGATGAGGCCAACCGGCCGAGCAAGGGCAGCTGGGAGTGGCGTAACGCCAACTCCGACCAGTGCCTGGCCATCAGAGGCGGCAGCACCGGCGACGGCTCACCCTTACAGCAGAGCAACTGCACCCACGCCGGCGACCAGTTGTGGATCGGGATGCGCGTCTACAACACCGGCGGCCGCTACCGACTGATCAGCGCCAAGGACCGCACCAAATGCATAAGTGTCACCAACGCCGCGTTCGTCGTGCGAACCTGCGACGGCAAAGCCGACCAGTACTTCTCCTACAAGAAGGTCGGCGGCAACTACATCTGGATCAACGAGCAAGTTAACCGCGCGATCACCGTCCAGGGCGCCAGCCGCGACGCCGGCGCACCCGCCATCACCGGCGAGGTCACCGACAGCGCCAGCCAGCAGTGGTTCGCCACCAGCACCGCGCTCACCCCGGGCCAGCGGCTGGAAGAGGCCCGGGTACTGCACTCCCAGGCCGGGCACACCGCGAATCTGCAAGGTGACGGCAACTTCGTGGTCTACAAGGGCCAGCGCCCAGGGTGGGCCACCAACACAACCACGGGTGTGCGCCTGCTCAACCAGATGGACGGCAACCTCGTCCTCTACCGTGCCGACAACACCCCCCTGTGGGCATCCAACACCGCAGGCAACGGCCCCAGCACGCTGCTGCTGCAGGACGACGGCAACCTGGTGCTCTACAGCAACAAGGACGGCAAAGCCGTCTGGTACTCCAACACCCTAGACCTGCCGGTCATCAGCTACCTCAACGGCAAGTGCGCAGACGTGCCCAACTCAACCTTCCAGCCGGGCACCAAGCTGCAGATGTACACCTGTAACGGCTCGCCAGCGCAGAAATGGATGATCATCAACGAGGCGCTGGTGAGCTCCAACAACCAGTGCGCCGAGGTCGCCGGAGGCGCGAAGACCAACGGCACCGCTGTGCAACTCGGCGCGTGCGACGGCGGCGGCGCCCAGCGATTCTGGGTCGACAGCAGCGGACGACTGGTGAACCCGCAGTCGAACAAGTGCGTCGAGATCGCCGGCAGCGCCACCGGCGACGGCGCCAAGCTGCAGATCTCCGACTGCACCACCAAGAACAACCAGAAATGGCGCAGGCAGTAGCCAGCACCAGGGATGGCGACACCGGTGAGGCACACGACGCACCGGCGCTCCAACCCTGAATGACCATGCGAGGCGTCAGGATGCCCCTCCGCATCCTGACGCCTCGCGACGCTCGCGCCAGCAACAGCGTCGGCCGGGATGCCCCGCGCACTCACATCAGCTTCGACGCGCCAACCAAAACGCCCCTAGCCCACATCTCGGCAGCCCACGCCAAGCAGCCCTTGCCACCCGTGCACCCAGGGCAAAAGCGTTCATACCGGCCCCTCGGCCGATCAGTGACAGCTCGACCAACGTGACCGTCGTGCCGGTGAGCAAGACACGACAACAGGAGAATCCATGGCGCTTGCCGCACACCTAAGCCGGATGACGGCACGAATCATCCTGCCCATCCTCGGCATCGCGCTGAGCAACGTCTCGTCCCTGCCGGCTATCGCCAGCGCGGCAGCGGCCGCATCGCCGTACACGTTCACCTCCGACGATGTCGGATTCGCCGAAGGCGGCGGCAACGGCGACGACGCATCCTCGATCGACCGGATCACCGCCATGGACGAGTATTTGGGCGACAAGAAGCCCATCATTCGCCTCGATCTGCTCTGGGACAACGTCCAGAAGTGCTCCACGTGCGCACCCGATTGGCGAGCCCTCGATCCACGCGTTGATGCTGCCTACGAGCGCGGTGCCCGCGTGCTGCTCATCCTCGACTACGCGGCGCCATGGGCTAACGGCGACAGAGACCCCAGCTACTTCCCCACCGACGACGCCGCCTGGGCAGCCATCATCGACGCAGCCGTCTCCCACTTCGGCCCCAAAGTGCAGGCGTACGAAGTCTGGAACGAACCGAACATCAGCCGCTTCGGCAACTACGGCGACAACAGCCTCGACGCCCGCGCCGGCCGCTACTGGGAACTGACCCGCATCGCCTACCAGCACATCAAGGCGAAGTGCCCGCAGTGCTCGGTACTGGCGGGCGGCTCCGCCAGCGGCGACACCGTCACCAAGAACGGCACCATCCACAACAACGATGAAGCCTCCGACTGGCTGGAATGGGCATACCAGAACAAGAAGGCCGGCTACTTCGACGCGGTCGCCTACCATCCCTACCCGGACTGGACCGGCGGACACCTGCCCTCGTATGCGATGACACCATGCACCAACGGCACCTGGTACCGCTTCTGGTCCACCTTCGGGCCCGATGACGCCAACTGCGGCGGCCTGGCAGCCGTACGCGACGTCATGCTCCGCCACGGCGACACAGCGAAGAAAATCTGGGCACCGAGTTCGGCTTCCCGACCATGGGCTCACGCCAGCCGCAACCCCCGGAATACATCCGGGACGCCCTCGAGGAGGGCGTACGGATGTGGCGCTCCCGCGACTACACCGGGCCACTGTTCATGTTCTCATTCCAGGACGCGCCACACTCGCATGAACCCTGCCGCGCCAACCCGGCAGACGCCGAATGCCACTTCGGGCTCCGCGACGCCGACGGCAACCCCAAGGAACCAATGTTCACCGACGTAGGCGCCGCACTGCGCGGCGACCCATGGCAAGCCGACCTCGCGCCGGGCCGATCCGTGTTCCGCGGAGCCGCGCTGCGCTCAACCGACGGCCGCTATTGGTTGTGGATGCAGCCCGACGGAAACCTGGTCCTCTATCGCGTCACCGCCTCCGGCAGCACCCCGCTGTGGGTAAAAGGAAACCTGCGCGGCTACCGGCTCACCAACCAGAACGACGGCAACCTGGTGCTGTACGACCACGCGAACCGGCCGCTCTGGGCATCCAACACTGTCGGCGAGAACCGCACGACGCTGGCATTGCAGAACGACGGCAACCTGGTGCTCTACCGGCAAGACGGCAAAGCAGTCTGGGCATCGATGACGGTATGACACCACGGCGGTTGCCCACCAGCCGCCCACCGGATGGGACAGTTAAAGGGACCTCCGGCGTGGTGGAAGTTACGACCCTTTCGCCGAAACCGGAGGTCTCATGGCCGACCGTAACGCCCGGCTGACCGTGCACGGCCGACGCCTGCTGGTGCAGCGTGTCGTCGACGATGGCTGGCCGGTTGAGCATTCACTGGACGTTTTAATAACGTTGGTGAGTTATCGGAGGGTTGAGAACCCGCGATCATGGCTACGGCTGGCCGATACGCCCGAATCAACCCTTTCGAGATGACTCTGATATGAGGAGATCTGCGGCCTTTGATCCCTCGATCGTGTTTGATTAGTTTTCCGCCCGGAATCGACGGACCTGGTGTCCCCCTCGCCCGCCGATGCCACCGTATCCCCAGGTCATGACCGAACGACGCGCATACCCATCCGACTTGTCCGACGCTCGCTGGGCCCTGATCGAGCCGCGCCTGAGCGCCTGGCGCCAGGCCCGCACCGACGCCCGAACCCAGCTCGGCATCAAGGGCCGCGTCCCCACCCACGACCTGCGCGAGATCTTCAATGCGATCCTCTACGTCAACCGCACCGGCATCGCCTGGCGCTACCTGCCCCACGACTTTCCTCCACATGCGACGGTCTACGGCTACTTCGCCTTATGGAGCAAGGAAGGGATCTTCACCGAACTCAACTACAACCTCACCGGACTCGTCCGCGACCACCACGGCCGCACCGTCGAGCCCACCGCAGCGATCATGGACACCCAAAGCATCAAGACATCCACGAACGTGCCGCTCGAAACCCAGGGCATCGACGCCGGCAAGAAGATCGCCGGCCGCAAACGCGGCATCATCACCGACACCCTCGGCTTACTGCTCGCTGTGCTCGTCACCGCCGCCAACGTCAGCGACAACGTGATCGGCAACGACCTGCTCGACCAGGCCACCGCCACCTACCCCACTCTGGCCAAGACCTGGGTCGATGCCGGTTTCAAGGTCAAAACCGTCGAACACGGCGCCACACTCGGCGTCGACGTCGAGATCGTCACCAAAGACCCACAGGTCAAAGGCTTCAGCGTCACCAAACGGCGCTGGGTCGTCGAGCGCACCCTCGGCTGGCTCATGCACCACCGCCGACTCGCCCGCGACTACGAAACCCTGCCCGGCAACTCCGAATCCATGATCACCCTCGCCATGATCGACAATCTCGCCCGCCGGCTCACGGACGAAAACACCCCAACCTGGCGAGACCCCCAAATCAGATAGCACCACAAGATACGTTAATCAGACGTCCTCTAGGGGCTGTTTGCATGACCGCTTTCGGCGGATGGTCATTCGGTGGCGCGGTCGGCGGCGCTTCTGCGGTGGATCGGGTGTTGGCCGCCACGCGGCCGCATCTGCACGCCGAGTTCGTCCTTGAGCATCCGGTGCACCAGCCCGTAGGAGCGGTCCAGCTCGGCGGCGATCTTCCGGATTGGCTTGCCTTGTTGGACGTAGAGTTCCTTGACCATTGCGAGTACGCGGGGTCGGTCGCTGGCGGGGATCCGTTGCCGTGTTGAGGGAACTTCTGCGGCTTGATGTCGTTTGGGCCGGTGCGGGGATGAGGCGTTGTCCGTATCGTGACGGATTTGGGGCGTCAAGATGTTCTCCTTTTTGGCGATGGATTGCGTGGCTTCGGGGAAGGTGCGATGTTGCTGCGCTGGTCTTGTCTGTTGTCTCTTTCTCGCAGCTGTAGAGCTGGGCCGAAGCTGTATGTCGCCTGCGGCTGATCGAGTGGGTCTTCCTCGGGTTTCCGCCGACGTGGCGCACAGCGCCGTTGAGTACGCCGTATTGGGTGTTCTTGTGGGTCGAGAAGTTGAGGACAGCGACTGGGTGGACAGTGACGAAGCGGTGGCGCCGCGGTCTTGGGCGCGGGTGGGAGAGGCGCGGTGCGGCGCCACCAGCGGGTGTCGCTTCAGACAGGTCGGCTGCTGGTCGAGCTGTCGGCAGCGGGTAGGGCGACGACCGGTGCCGCGGGTCGCATCATCGGATGGGCGGACGGGCCACTGCTGGCGAGGGGGAATGGCTCGTGCCGGTGATATCCGTGACGCTCGTAGAGGTCGGCGTTTGCGGGGCCGGTTGCCTCCAGGTAGCAGGGCAGCCCGGCGGCGTCGACGAGTGTGTGGTGGTGTTTCAGCAGCTGGCTGCCGCGTCCTTGCCGTTGCCGCCCGGGTCGTACGGCGAGGAACGCCAGGTAGTCGTGCGAGGTGTCCCGTGGGTGGTGCCGTTCCAGGGCCGCGTCTAAGCGTTTGAACCAGGCGGTGCGGGCGCCGCAGATGTCGGTCAGCCGCTGCTCGTAGTCCGTGGGTGCCGGTGGCGGCCCGCAGAGCCGGTACCAGACGGCGGCGGCTGCGCCGTCGCTGGTGAGTTCGATTTGGCCGTGCTCGATCGCGGGTTCGAGCAGCAGCGTGAAGTACGGCGGATACATGAGGTGGCGTGCCACCTTGTCAGGGACCAGCCAGTTTGCGTAGTCGCCGTCCTCGAACGCTGCGGCGAGGAGGAGCGCCACGTCGTTGAGATCATCGGTTCCCGCTAGTCGGACCGTGACGTCAGCGGTGTTCATCGGCGCGTCTTCGTCGGGGTTGCCTCGGAGGTGAGGGCGGCGACGGCGGCCTCTGCGCCGCGGCCGATCACGCGATAGACCTGCGGTCGGGCACCGGCGAGGTATACGGCATGGAGCAGCCCGGCGACCGCGGCTGCCACATACAGCAGCGGGAACAGCAGGCTCGCGGGGTGTCCTTGCTCCACGCCGAGCAGCGTGTCGAAGCTGCGGAAGGTCTCGTAGGTGATCCAGGCGAGGCCGACGAAGGCGATGACCGGTGTGATCGTGGTACGCCAGGACGACTCGTGGATCGGTTCGCCGGTTCGGCGCAGTTTGGTGTAGTAGACGATGACGGCGAGGGACGTGATGGTCATCAGGAGTAGGACGCCGACGCCGCCGACGACGGTCAGCCAGTAGAACCCCTTGGTCAGAGGATCCCAGCCGGTGATCGCATACGTGGTCACCAGAAGCAGTGCCAGGCCGGTTTGCAGCAGCGAGCCGCCGAGTGGGGCTTTCGAGCGGGGGGCGGTCGTGCCGAGGAAGCGGGGGAGTACGCCTTCACGGCCGGGGGAGTAGAAGTATCGTGCGGCGCCGTGGTGGAAGGCGAGCATGGCTGCGAACAGGCTGGTGATCATGAGGATGTTGCCGATCACGGGTAGGGCGCTGCCGATGTGGTCGTCGGCCAGGTTGAACAGCAGGTTCGGGCCCTCGGCGCGGGCGCGGTCGATGATGTTTTCCGGGCCGGTGGCGACCGAGGCTGACCAGGAGACGAACGAGTACAGCACGGCGATGATGCCCAGCGCGGTGAAGATGGCCAGGGTGATGGTGCGGGCCGGGTTCTTGGCTTCCTCGCGGAAGACGGGGACGCTTTCCACCCCGACGTAGCCGGCGATGCCGATGGCCATCGCGGTGCCGCCGCCGACGCCGAACAGCGTTGTCGGATCCAGGGTGTTCCAGCTGACGGTGCCGCCCGCGGGGTGGGTGACCAGCGCGACTGCGATGACGATGACGATGGCGATCTCGGCGATCAGCAAGGTGCCCAGCACTTTGCCGCTGAGCTCGATGCTGCTGGCGCCGAACCAGGCGACGATCATGATGCCGAGGTAGGCGATCGCCCACCACGGCACGTCGAGGATGTCGTGTTCGGCGAGGAAGCTCGCGGCGATGGGTCCGAACCCGGCGATGAGCCCGATCTGCATCGCGTTGTAGGCAACGATCGCGAGGAACACGGCGGCGACACCGGCGGGTCGGCCGAGGCCGTGGGTGATGTAGGAGTAGAACGCGCCGGCGTTCGGTATGCGCTGAGCCATCGCGACGAAGCCGACGAAGAACAGGGCCAGCGCGATCGCGTCGGCGACGTAGCCGATCGGGATGCCGGCGACGCCGGTGACGGCCCAGCCGGTGGTTGCGCCGGACCCGGCAACGGTCAGCGGTGCTGCCGCGGCGAGCACGCCGAAGATCAGCGCCCACGGTCCGAGCCGGTTCGCGGCCAGCGTTTGCAGGACCATGCTCGGCCGAGCGGCGGCAGGGGGACGGGACACAGCAGACGGCTCCTTTGAAGAAGGTGGGTGGGTGGGTGCAGGGGTGCGCTTATCGGAGGCGGGAAGTGACCGCAGAGCCAACAGCGTTCTCGGTGAGGGCGGCCAGTAGCTGTACCGGCTCGGGCGCTTGCTGCAGCTCGTGGCGCAGTGACAGGGTCACGTTGAGGTCCGCGGTCCGCAGGACCGTGCGGTGCCAGTCGCAGGCCAGCAACAGCCCACCGAGGAGCCGGTCGGTGTTGTCCAGCGGCTCCTGCCGCTGGAGTCGGTTGAGCAGCCGCGCCCACGGCCAGGCGGCGTTGTTGCCGTCCGCTGGGCGGTAGCCGGTCCGGTTTCGGGAAAACAGCCGGCGTGCCGCGACCTGTTCCACGTGGCCTTCACGGACCATCCGGCCCGCCACCCGGTCGTACGCAGTGGTTGCCAGGAACAGCAGCCATGTCGGCGCGGGGTGACTCTCGCAGGTCACGATGTCCAGGACCTCGTGGGCGAGCGGCTCGTACGGCGCTGGACGGGTGGGGACTGTGACCGCGTAGTCGGCGGTGATCATCAGATGTCCGCCCAGGACGAGTTCGCCGAGCAGCGCTGCGGCCAGCACCAAGCCTGCTACGTCCTCGTGCAGTTGCAGCGCGCCGTCGCGTTCTTTGTGCATCAGCCGGAACAGGTCGTCGGCGAGCGGCGCGTTGCGAACCGCTCCACGCGTACGGGGCCGTTTGGCCGCTGGCATAGCCACCACCGCCGACACCACACCGGGCCTAGGAGATGCATCCGGTTGCGGCGCGGGATGCGCGGCGGGGCCGTCCGCTGGGTATGTTCGGTCTTTGGCGTGCCGGCCGACGGACTGTGTCATCGACAGCTCGCCAAGCGGGGGTTGGGGTGCCGGTGGTGGCTGTGGGGGCAGCCTGGTCAGCCAGGCAGGGTCGGGTGGCCGTTGCCCGACGGGTTGCGGGTGGTCTACCGGGGCCCGCACGGAGGGCCGGTCGAAGGACATGGGCGTGTTCCTTCCGCTGAAGGTGGCAGGTGAGTCCCCGGCCGTGAGTGCGGCCGGCGGCTAGCGGCCGGAAGCGCCCATCAAAAATGGCATAAAGATCGATGGCCGGGAATGCGGTTTTTGTGTCGGTTTTCGTTTTCTGGCGCGCGGCCTGATCGTGAGCAACCCGTTCGCGCCCGCGGTGACAGCGGTGAAGCCGTCCGCGCCTCAGCAGGCAAGGACCAGGCGACCGCCTCGAGCGCGGATCACCAGACGACATCGAACGAACTGTCCGGTGCGATCAGGCGCAGGAGCGAGCAGGGTGGGGTGCGGGGCTGGCCTCGGGGGCGGTGCACGAGGCCGTGCTCTGCAGCCGTCAACGGGTTATGGCACGCGACCGACGGCGCCGTAGATTGCTACCTGCGCCGGGGTGAGCTCCGAGTCGTCGGTGTCGGGGCGCCACTGGGTGATCGGCACGATGCCCGGGTCGACGAGGTTCAGGCCGCGGAAATAGCCCTCGATCGTTTCGCCGGTCCGGGCGTGTACGTCGGTCTGACCCGCGCGGTACATGCGCTGATACCTCTGACGATCCTCCTGCGGCGAGAGATCCAGGGTGAAGTGGCTGATCACCAAATAGCTACCCGACGGCAACGCCTCGACCAGGCAACCGACCGCGTGCGCCGCTTCACCGTCGTCGGTCAGAAAATGCAGGACGGCGGCCAGCAGCACCGCGATCGGCTGCTCCTGCCGCAACGTCGCTCGGAAAGCCGGCGACGTCAGGATGCTGCGTGGATCGCGCAGGTCAGCCTCCAGGTAGTCGGTGCGCCCTTGCGCAGTGCCGCACAGCAGCGCCCGCGCGTGAGCCATCACCAGCGGATCGTTGTCGACGTAGAGCACCCGGGCGGCCGGGTCGATGCGTTGCGCGATCTCATGGGTGTTGTCCGGCACGGGCAGACCCGCGCCGACATCCAGGAACTGCCGCACGCCGGCTTCCTCGGCCAGGTACTGCACGGCGCGCTGCAGGAACCTACGGTTGGCCCTGGCGGCGGCTGGCGCTGACGGGAACGCCTCGGCGATGGCGTCGCCGGAGGCCCGGTCAGCGGCGAAGTGGTCCTTGCCGCCGAGCCAGTAGTTGTAGCGGCGAGCCGGATGCGGCACCGACGTGTCCATCCGCGAACTCGCCACTGCACCACCTGCTGCCGGCGACCGGCCGGCCGGCGCCGCACGGTCCTCTACGGCAGGCCGCGACACCGGAATGGCGCTGCCCGCCGCCGATGCCGTCTCGGCGTGCGGCAGCGTGCCGGTGCGGCGCGGGTTATACAACCCGATCTCGTGATCATGTTTGGCGTCGAACACCCGACGTAGCGCCGCCCGGCGTTCTTCCCGGGGCCACCGATGCGCTCCTCGTTCCATGTGACCGACCCAGCGCGCATCGACCTCCAGCGACGCGAGATCGCCCCGGCCCGGGTGAAGCTCGCGCAAAGCCCTATTCACCGCTTCGGCCAGCTCGGCCCGAGACATGTACTGACCGGCTCGGTACGGCGATGGCATGCGGCGGCGCCGCGCGAGGATCTCGTTGTTCGCGCTGAAACTGGTTGCTGGTGTGGACGGCATGTCTTCCCTGCTTGTGGGTGATATGGTGGGTTTTGCCGGGGTAGGTGGGTATGCCGGCCTTGGTGGCGGGCAACGATGCGGGGCGAGGGCGTACCGCTCGGGTGCCTGGCCAGAGGCGCCGAGCGGTACGCCCTCCGTTCCGGCCGCGCGATTGCGGGGGAGAGATGCACGGCCGGAGGCCATCTACGCGGCGTTGCTGGGTTTGCGCCACATCGGGAACAGGTGCGGGCCGTCCGCAGCTATCGGGTACGGGTCCAGCTCGAGGTACTCGTGCGCCGCGTACAGCGCCCTGTTGTGGTCGCCGGTGGCTTCGAGGTAGGCGGGTCGTCCGGCCGCATTGAGTTGCTGATGACGGTGATCGAGCAGCCGGGAAGCGAATCCGTAGCGCCGGTATGGAGGCCGAACCGCGAGATATGCGAGGTAGTCGTGTGGTTCGGCGCGTGGGTGATGTTCGTGCATCGCCCGTTTCAAAGCAGTGAATCGCTCCATCGCTGGGCCCGCCGCGGCGCTGAGCCGATGACCGTAGTCAGCCTCGGGATCGGGGAGCCCGTCTTCGTCGACCTGGTACCAGACGGCCGCGCCCGCGATGATGGAGTGATTCCAGATGGTGAGCAGGTCGACGTGCGCGGTGGTCAGAGCGTGCTCGGCAAGCAGCGCGAAATAGTCCGGGTACCGGGTCCGGCGTTCATCCCAGTCCGGGATGAGGTAGTCGGCCAGATCTGCATGCATGAAGGCGCTGCTCAGCACCGTGGCCAGAGCCGCGACGTCGCTGTCGCGCGGACGTTTCCTAGCCTTGCGGATGTGGACGTTGTGTCGGATGTCGAGCGTCATCGGACGGCGCTCCGGCTTTCGGCGACACACGCGAGCGCGACGCGGCGATCGATGTCGCTGACGGCGAACATATCGGCATCCCTTTCACACCTCGGATAGAATGCGGAAGCGCGGGCAACGACGAAGGCGCACAACGCTGCATGGCGTTTCACCTTTCCGAGACCCCGGCGGGACCCGCGAATGCGACGGCATTCGCCCATCCGGCTCCCTTCACCTCACCGGCCACGGCCGCTACCAGACCCTGTGCAGTTTGAGCAGACAGTTCAGAGACGCGCTTCGGACGGCGCTCGGCACGTGCACGTGCGCCTGCAGAGCAGGAGCGCGGTCAGCGATGTCGAACAGCAGCTGAGCGGGTCCGGATACGCCGATGAGCAGACCCAGCGCCTCGACTTCGATGCCGATCGCTTCGTCGACGCGGTGACACTGGCGCAGCATCGCGGAGTACGCGCCGGCAATCTCAGCGCCGCGGCTGGGGCTGGCATCCGGCGTGCGGATCCAGTTCCGCCACATCTGGTCCATGAGGTTGATCGCATCACCGCACCGCCCGCCGGCATGCAAGCAGATCGCGCGCCCCATCCGGGCCTCAACGGTCTCCGCCTCGCTGCCAGCTCTCGCACAGGTGCTGACCAGCTGCCGGTAAACCTCGGCGGCCCGTTCGAAGGAAGCCAGATCGGCCTCGGCCCGGGTCTCGTAGACCTCGGCGAGCGTCGTGGCGGCGCGCCGTGTCCGCCGGTGATCGGTCCCCAGCATCCGCACATGCGTTGTATGGGCGTAGACCGCCCACGCCACATCCGTTGAGTCGTCGTGGCCCTCAGCGCTGCTGACCACGTGGATCAGCGCGGCTCTGGCCAACTCCAGGTCCGGTGGCACGCTGGCCGGGTCGAGTCCGACGAACAGCGGCGCGACGAGAGCAAATGCGGCGTCGTCGGCGTGCCGGACGTCGAGGAGGTATTCGGCACAGGCCACCGTCGCAGCCGGCGCCGTTGCGACGGCGGCACTGTCCGTCGCGGCCCAGCTGCCGGGGTCGTTGGCAGAATTGGCGGCATTCATGTTCGGCCCTTCCGGCAAGGCATCCATCTACGGTTTCCTCGCCACGCCGGCCCAGTAGTAGGCGGCCCGCGCGTCGCTGACCGAGGTGTCCGGGCGCCAAGCCGATACCGGCACCAGGCCTGGCTCCAGCAGCGGCCAGTCACCGAAAAATTTAGCGACCGCCTCTTTCGACCGGGGTACGAAAGTCATCCCGGCACCGGTCGCGGCGTTGACCGCCGCGGCCATCTCGGCAGGGTTGAAGTCGGCCGACGGATGAGTGATCGCCAGACAGCTGCCGGATGGCATCGCGTCGCGTAGCTCGGCCACCGCGCCCCACGGGTCGTCCTCGTCGGCGATCAGCATCAGGATCGCCATCAACGTGAGACCGACAGGCTCGGACAGGTCCACGGTGTCCAGCAGCACCGGGTCATCCAGTATCGATCGTGGTTTACGCAGGTCGGCAGCCAAGCATCTGCTGAGGCCCTGGGCAGTGCTGACCATCAGAGCGCGGGCGTGGACGAGGACGAGCGGGTCGTTGTCGACGTAGACCACCCGGGTCTGCGGGGCGATGCGCTGAGCCACCTCGTGCAGGTTCGGAGAGGTCGGGATGCCGGTCCCAATGTCCAGGAACTGCCGGATGCCCTCCTGGTCGACGAGGTCCCGGGCGGCGCGGTGCACGAACTTGCGGTTCTCCCCGGCCATGTATTGCAGGTCGGGGATGGCTCGAATCATCGCGTCGCCGACCGCGCGGTCGACGGCGAAGTTGTCCTTGCCGCCGAGCCAGTAATTGTAGAGGCGCGCGGAGTGCGGCACGCTCGTGTCGAGATCGAACTCGCTGGTCATGGCTTGTCTCCGGTCGCCTCACGTACTGGCGCGGCACCGTACGCAGCACGGTGCGGGGCTGGGCCGCTCGGATACCGGGCCGCGGCCGAATTTCGGGCACGAGCCACGGGCCCGCCCGGACCTCGCAGCATCGGCTGCACGATCACGCCCCCGGGCGTCAGCCGCACCGCCTCGCCGTGCGGGCGGTATCCGCACCGGGCACACAACCCCGTGAGCGACGCCTCGACCGCGAGGCATCGAGCCGAATGCAACAGGCCGTGCAGGTGTTCTGTCAGCAAGGCGGTCGCGACACCGTGATGCCGTTGATGTAGCAGCACGCCCAGGCCGGCCAGGCGCAGATGCGGCTGCGACAGGTGCGGCCGCCAGACAACGGCTTCCATCTGGCTCATGCGCAGGGCGACACCAGCCCCCGCCACGGCCATAGGAGCGTCGGCAGCCGGGTCGGTGCACGGCAGCCACACCGCCGCGCCGATCGTCGCACCGGCTACGTCAGCCAGCCGTACCGCGCCGTGCCGCAGCGCTTCCCTGACGCGGTCGAGATAGAAGGCGTGAAGCTGGCCGCCACGAACCAGCGGGTCCGATTCCAGCCACGTCCCGATCGATGTCGGCAGCACGGTACACGCCAGAATCCCCGCTACAGGCGCCACGTCCCACTGGGTCGCGTCACGGATCGTCACACCCGATGGCGGCTCGGGCAGCGCCATCATGACCGGATCCCCTTGGCGACCGATTCATCGTCGCCTGATGCGATATCGGACAGCTCGGCGCGGCGGGCGGCACGCAACCCACCGTCGTAGATGGCGATCCCGGCGACCTGCCGGCCCGGCTCAGCCGGACAACCCCGTCTGCAGATGTGCCGGCTCCGGGTACCCGCCGGCTCTTGACCCCGGGCTTGGCCGGTGAGCCAAGCTCCCACGGCCACCACGCCCTCGTGCACGTCGGCGAGCGCCTCGTCCAGCGGCACCGGTTCCGTGGTCACCACGCCTCCCTGTTGTGGTCGAATTGAGCAGTGCTGACCGGCGCCGGTTCCGCCACGTCCCCCGCTCGGCTGGTACGCGGACATGGGTTTCATCACGTCCGACCGCCTGCACCGGCCGCCGGATACGGCCGATGCAGCCGCACCCGGCTGGCGAGGTAGTGATGGGGCGGGGCTGCGACGTCCGGCTGCACCATGCCGCCCGGCACCGGAATCCGGAACGCCTCACGCGAGCCGGGCCGGTACTCGCCGCGGGTAAGCCCGTCATCCATCGCCGCGAGCCCACTCGTGAGCATCCTGATGCCGGCGTCGGTGTGACCGGCGATCTGCTGATAGCGCGTCAAGACCCGTTCAAGCCACCGCCGGCCACGCTCGCCGTCGGCGTGGTGGTAGACCGCGATAGCGCGTATAGCTCCGGCCAGAAGCAGGCGACGTTCGTCGTCGACGCGTTCGGCCAGGCGTGCATAGACGTGGCACCGTGCCTCAGCGTCCTCGTCGCCGATGTAGACGCCGAGATCGGCCCATACCGCCGCGACCGGAACCAGTGCAGTTCGTACGTCGTCGGTGACAGCCCCCGCCGGCCCGCTCACCAGGTCGATTGCATCATCAACGGCATCGAACGCCGCCTCGGCAGCGTCGACCCGCAGGTACGCCTCAGCGAGGACGGTGCACCAGACCGCGGCCGGCTGAGCCGACCACAGCCCCCCGGCGTACTCGTGCTGCCACGGTTCACGTTGCAGCAGCAACACCGCGCCGGCCGGCTCCTTCCACACCCGTTCCCGCACCGCCTCCAGTGACAGCGGCTCGGCAAATCTCGCCGCGCCCGTCTCTCCAGCGGTCACGATCGCCTCCGCGCCAGACGGTGAACGTGCACCGCAACATGCTGCGCCTGGGAGCCGGTCTGGGCTGGTGAATGGGTGGCACCCGCCGAAACGGGTGCCACCACCTCGCCCACCACCGCGGTCTGCGTATCGACACACAGCAGCAGGGAGAGTCGAAGGCGGCGCTGCGACACGCCGAGCACGCTCAAGACGTGTCGCAGCGCCACCCGGACAGCGCCCGGCGCCGGCCGCCGCAACGGCCACCATCGGGCGCTACCCCGCCTGCTCGTCAGCACGGGGGCACCGACGTGCGGGCGGGCGACGCGCAGCAGAGTGAGAGGGGCGTGCAGAGGCGATTCATGCGGACGAGTGGCGGCCATCGCCAGCTCCACCTCCCTAAGATCTGCTGACGTGTCGGACAGAGTGCGGTTTTAAATGGTGACGGGCCGTCTAGCCTTGCTCGCTGCTGTAGCGGTACGAGCTCGGGTACGGATCACGTCAGCCGAAAGTCGCGCAGCGACGACAAGCTAAACACCATCGCCTGGTCGGGGATGCCAGCGAGTGGCATTCGATCGTCGGTGTCTCCGATCATTGACGCCGCCTGCGAGGCCCGCCATGACCGGTTATGCATAATCATTATTCATAGGAATAGTGGCGGCTCGGAGAGAAGCACGCTTTAATGGGCAGTTCTATGTGGGCGAAGCCGAGGGCCCAGGACTCCTGCACCGGAGTGCACTTGCGGGGAAGCGGTTGTCGCCGTGTCGACGGCCGGACGAAGTGGCTCTTTCGGCGGAGCTCCGCAGGGAGCCCTTGACTCAATCGATAATGCTCGATGATAAGCGGTATCCTCCGCTTGATCTGGCGAGTACTCCGTGTCGAGCATCCAGAAAGGGGTCACATCATGCGCGCGAGAGGGGGCCAGTGTTCTCGGTGTAAAGCGCGCCTGGCGGCGGATAGCCCGGCTCGACAGTGCTCTGCGTGCTTGCCGGTGGTGTTGCGACGTCAGCAGGGGCCGCCGTCGGTGACTGGCGACTTCTGGCAGCATCCAAGCATCCAGAAGGCCGTGACTGAGCGGCACATGGGCCGGGTGCTTGCCGCATACCGTCGTCACCCCGAGCACGGCATGCCTATTGCGCAGGAGGTGGTGGGCCGTTGGGCAGGGATGAGCCAGGCTCAGATCAGCCGGTACGAGACCAGCACCTCCGACAAGCAGATCGACCGCCTCCAATTCTGGGCCCGACTGTTGACCATCCCGGATGAATTGCTCTGGTTTGCGATGCCGGTCGGCTCTCGTGACGAAGGCGGTCAGCGGGCGGGCACGGAGGTCGTACGAACACAGATTCGGGACCGGACGGAAGCCGGGGAGCCGGCCTTCTCAGAGCTTCGGGCAGGCACCCCTGATCCGAGACGCTGCATCACAGCAGATGATGACGTTGAAGCAGCAGGACGGGACTGCTCGACAGCGCCCCGTTTGCCGCGGCGATCTGAGGCCCCAGCTGGCCATTCCAGCGCGGACGAGCATCTCCTGTCGGAGCTCGCCGGCCTACGTCGCCAACTCGATGAGGCGTTGGCAGCCTCCAGCGTTTCGATGCGGCAGATAGAGCTGATCGAAAGATCAACCCGAGGCCATGTCAACGACTACCCGGCGACCCCGCCGACAGTCATGCTGTCCAGGATCGCCACCGAATGCGCTGAGGTCACGGCTCTATCCAGGCGTCGTCAGCCGGCCTCGGTCCAGGCTCGGTTGTCCAATTGCGCAGCGTTGCTGGCGACACTGTGCGCCGATGCGCTCATGCGACTCGGACAGACAACCGATGCGCAGCTGTGGTACCGAACAGCGATGCTCGCCGCGGATGACACTGAGCGGCCGGCGCTCAGGGTCCTTGTTCGCGCCCAGGCCGCGATGTTGCCGTACTACTTCGGCGACCCCAGGCAGACGGTGCAACTCGCGGATGAGGCACTATCGATATCTGCCAAACCGTGTCGATCCAGTGCGTTGGCTGCTGCCTCCCGAGCACGGGCATTGGCACGTATCGGTGACACGGAGTCCGCCCGCGACGCAGTGAAGCAGGCACGCGCGCTGTTCGACGAGGTCGGCGGAGACAACAGCGACGCGGCTTTTCACTTCCCCGTTAAGCGGTTCCTGTTCTATCTCGCCGGGGCTGCTACCTGGATGGGAGACACTGAGGCCGCCTACCGGCTGCAGGACGAGGCCCTGGCGCTCTACCGGACAAGTAGTACAGCGTCTATCGACCCGGCATTGATCCTTCTCGATCGGGCGCGTTGCCTGGCGGATAACGCCCATGCGGATGAGGCTGCCACAGTGGCGCACGACGCAGTTGCCATGCTGCCCGAACGACAACGCACCGAGATAGTTTTAGCTCGAGCTCACGAGGTGGTCTCGGCGGTGCCACCTGCCGAACGCCGTGGACCGGTGGTGGACCTTGACGACTATGTTCGTGAGTGCCGTCGGCGCACCCGTATGTTGGCGGGGGGTCGAGCCGCTCTCGACGGGTAGGGGTGTCCATGTTCGTGGAGCAGCGGACTCGGCCGGTGCTCGCCAAGGTCTGCCGTCTGGTTGACCGGTCTGCGGATGATGCGGTTCTTCTGCGCCACCACACCAACGCGGTGTACGCCGTCGACGATCTCGTTATCAAGATCGCGCCACCTGCCATCGGCGTGGATACCCTACGAAGGGTCGTCGACCTCGTGCAATGGCTCGCCAAGGCCGACTTTCCGACGGTCCACCTTGCTGCGGGTTTCGAACAGCCCCTGACTGTCGAGGGCTATGGCGTCACCGTGTGGGAAAGGCTCGACGGGGCCATCGACCGACCGGTGGAGACCGGTGAGTTGGGTGAACTTCTTCGCCGCCTTCACTCGCTGGAATTACCCCCTTGGCCGATGCCCCAACTGGATCCGATGCCCGGGATTCGTCACTCAATCAGTGCATCGGCCATCCTTGCCGCAGACGATAGAATTCTCCTGACTGAGCGCCTAGACGACTTAACCAGCAGGCTACGCACGGTGCGCTCCCCGCTGGGCTGGGGCCTCATTCAGACCGACCCTCAGATCCGCAATGCGTTGCGTCGACATGATGGAACCGCGGTACTCGCGGACTGGGACGGCGCCCGCATCGGCGACCGCGTCTGGGATGTCGCCACGGTAGCTGTGCACTGCCGCCGATTCGGCAATGATCACGGATTCGACGCCTTCGTTCAAACCTACGGCTGGGACCCTCGACACTGGGCTGAGTTCGAGGACCTGTGTCAGCTCCGTGAGCTGCAGATGATTACTACCAATGCACGCAAGTCCTTGCCAGGCACACCGGCAGCGGCAGAGGTGCACCGCCGTATTGCAGGCCTACGGCGAGGGAGCCGCGAGCTCACCGCGTGGACCATCCTCTGACCAAAAAAATTGAGCAGCAGAGTTGACGCTGGCAGCGTGCTGCAGGGCAGTGCCGGTGTCGCCGAGGGCGGCGTCGACGCTGATGCGGTACATGGCGACGGTGGTGGTGCCGAACGCGTCGACGCGGGGGCTGGCGTGGTCACCGGGGCCGGCGGGCGGTCGTGGCCCAAAAACGGCGGAGGCGTGAGCCACGCCCGGGTGTACCGGGGACCACCCCCGCGTGCGCGAGGAGCACCGACCGGCGCCGTTGAGGGTGCGCGACCAGTGGGGACCACCCCCGCGTGCTCGGGGAGCACGATCTCCAGCACCGACATGACGATGCCGAGCTGGGACCACCCCCGCGTGCGCGGGGAGCACGACGAGTTTCAAAGTCTCGCCGGTGACCCGCAGGGACCACCCCCGCGTGCGCGGGGAGCACGCCGGCGCCGCGACCGCGGTGACGGTGCCCGGGGGACCACCCCCGCGCGCGCGGGGAGCACTAGCCGATCCGCTTCTTCGCGTCCTGCTTGATGGGACCACCCCCGCGTGCGCGGGGAGCACGTGATCGCCGAGCTGCGCGCGGTGTCACGGGTGGGACCACCCCCGCGTGCGCGGGGAGCACCGGCGGGCAGTCGTACCGGTGGCGCGTCATGGCGGGACCACCCCCGCGTGCGCGGGGAGCACGCCCTGCGGATCGGTGATCTTCCGGATCATCCGGGGACCACCCCCGCGTGCGCGGGGAGCACAACGACTGCCCGGACTGCCCGGCGGCCAACCCGGGACCACCCCCGCGTGCGCGGGGAGCACTTGCCGGTCATCGACCCTTCAAAGTCGACCCCGGGACCACCCCCGCGTGCGCGGGGAGCACCCCATCACCGACCCCCGCCCCGGCGACCTCGTGGGACCACCCCCGCGTGCGCGGGGAGCACACGGGGGGCGTCCGGGCCTGACGCCGGGTCGAGGGACCACCCCCGCGTGCGCGGGGAGCACTGTCACTCCGGCCGTAAGGCCGTCGACCACCGGGGACCACCCCCGCGTGCGCGGGGAGCACACCTACCACAACCCGGTGACCGACAAGGCCGCGGGACCACCCCCGCGTGCGCGGGGAGCACGATCTCCTGACTGTTCGGTTTATCGAACAGGGGACCACCCCCGCGTGCGCGGGGGGGGCACCAGGGGTTCGGTTGCCCGCGCAGCCCAAGCCCGGGACCACCCCCGCGTGCGCGGGGAGCACCCTGCAGCACCGACGATGCCGAGGATCAGCGTGGGACCACCCCCGCGTGCGCGGGGAGCACAGCCCGATCCCGGACAGGTCGACGGTGGTGCCGGGACCACCCCCGCGTGCGCGGGGAGCACGGCACCACCGCTCTGCTCGCGGCGCTGCTGTCCGGGACCACCCCCGCGTGCGCGGGGAGCACTCAATCGACCAGCCCGCCACGCCCGCGACGTAGGGACCACCCCCGCGTGCGCGGGGAGCACACGTGCAGGGCGCCGGTGAACGCCCCGGGGTAGGGACCACCCCCGCGTGCGCGGGGAGCACATCCACTGCATCAGCCCGGAGCAGTCGAACGCGGGACCACCCCCGCGTGCGCGGGGAGCACGGGCAGGTCCGAGCGGGAGCGCTGGCTCGGACGGGACCACCCCCGCGTGCGCGGGGAGCACTCGTGCGCTGGCCGGCGACCCTGCTCGACCCCGGGACCACCCCCGCGTGCGCGGGGAGCACGAAGGATTCCTTGCCCTCGGGTTCGTGCGGTTGGGACCACCCCCGCGTGCGCGGGGAGCACGCGTCCGGCATCTGGCGTCTTGCCCGCGGGACGGGACCACCCCCGCGTGCGCGGGGAGCACGAAACCCGCGACGAGCGGGCCGTCGCCGGCCGGGGACCACCCCCGCGTGCGCGGGGAGCACCCCACTAGTACACCTCCGAGGTGAGGGATGCGGGGACCACCCCCGCGTGCGCGGGGAGCACCTCCGCATCGCGCTGCATGTCCGCGACCAGCCGGGACCACCCCCGCGTGCGCGGGGAGCACTCGTCCTCCCACTCGCCAGCGTCCGCATCGTCGGGACCACCCCCGCGTGCGCGGGGAGCACAGGTTCAACATCAACCCCGGCGAACAGGGCAGGGGACCACCCCCGCGTGCGCGGGGAGCACGGCATGGGCGTGCCGGCCCCGTCCGTTTCTCAGGGACCACCCCCGCGTGCGCGGGGAGCACCGCATCATCCCGACCGCGATGCTCGGCGCGTCGGGACCACCCCCGCGTGCGCGGGGAGCACATGTTCGCGCCGGGCACGTCCTTGAGCGTGGTGGGACCACCCCCGCGTGCGCGGGGAGCACTACGCCTCCGTTGCTACCGCGATCAGCGCTCCGGGACCACCCCCGCGTGCGCGGGGAGCACCCCACAGCCGCGGGAGCACACCGCGGCGAGCCTGGGACCACCCCCGCGTGCGCGGGGAGCACCACTGCCGTGTTCTAGGGGACAGGATCCGCTCGGGACCACCCCCGCGTGCGCGGGGAGCACCGCATGAAGATCCGGATCAACGATCCCAAACAGGGACCACCCCCGCGTGCGCGGGGAGCACTCTGGCTGCGAGCCGTTCATCCTGCTGAGCCAGGGACCACCCCCGCGTGCGCGGGGAGCACATCATGTCGTTCATCGGCGTACTGGCTGCCGCGGGACCACCCCCGCGTGCGCGGGGAGCACACAACCGTAGGCCGGGACCACCGTAAGCCACTGGGACCACCCCCGCGTGCGCGGGGAGCACTACTTGTAGCTGATCCGGCGCCCAAGGGCGTGGGGACCACCCCCGCGTGCGCGGGGAGCACGCCGACGATCCGCACAACTTCCTGGCGGACGGGGGACCACCCCCGCGTGCGCGGGGAGCACGTACGCCCGAGCCAGGGCCGCCCACGGTCTGCTGGGACCACCCCCGCGTGCGCGGGGAGCACCAGCGCCCGGATGGACAGCTCGCCGTGGCCGGGGGGACCACCCCCGCGTGCGCGGGGAGCACCCGAGCACGCCGCCGACGGTGTCGCTGATGCAGGGACCACCCCCGCGTGCGCGGGGAGCACCTTGGTGGCCAGCGTGTAGGTGCCGTTGCTGCGGGACCACCCCCGCGTGCGCGGGGAGCACTGGGTACCGGAGGCGGTGGAGTGCCTGGCCCTGGGACCACCCCCGCGTGCGCGGGGAGCACCTCGCCTGGCCGGCGCCGCTGGTGCTGACCGCGGGACCACCCCCGCGTGCGCGGGGAGCACGCGCTGCACGTCGTCCGCAACATCCTCGATCAGGGACCACCCCCGCGTGCGCGGGGAGCACTCTGTTCATCGTGACCATCTGCGGGTCTACCCGGGACCACCCCCGCGTGCGCGGGGAGCACACTTCCTGACCTGCGGGAATGTAGTGCCTGAGTGTTGTTTTTATTCACTCGTTTCCCGTTAGAGGCGACATAGGGCGTGATGGCTCCCCTCCCTCCTACCGCCGACGAGCTTGCCCCTGAGACCAACGCATGTTACGTCACCTGGAAGAAGTATCGATACCGACAGAAAGTAACTATTTGCTTATACGGGTAGAAGGCGCGCCTCGGTCGTCTGGGGAACCGTCATACCTCCGTGCTTGAATCCGCAGCCGTGGACATCGCTTCCGAATTGAGTTCCGCAGCGCGGACGGTCTGGGGTAAGTCGGGGGACCAGGTGCAGCCGCTTCCGTTGTGGAGGCATCTTGCCGATGCGGCCGAGGTTGCGGGGTCGCTGTGGGATGAGTGGCTGCCCATGGCGGTTCGTCAGCGAATCGCCGACGAGATGCCTTTAGGTGCTGCGGATGGCCGGGTTCTCGTTCAATGGTTGGCGGGTGTCCACGACATCGGCAAGGCCACACCGGCGTTTGCCTGGCAGGTGCCGTCGCTGCGGGAGCGAATGCGTTATCAAGGCTTCCGTTTCGATTCCCAAGTGGAGGCTGACCGTCGTCGTGCTCCGCATGCGACCGCCGGCTTTGTCGTGCTGACGGACTGGCTGGTTCACCGGTATGGGTGGCATCGTTCGGCGGCGATACCGCTGGCTGTTGTCGTTGGTGGCCATCACGGTGTCCCCCCAACGGATTCGGAGATTCAAGGGGTGCTGGATGCTCCCTATCTGGTCGGGGTTGAGAGCCCGTGGCCGCAGGTCCGCGCTGAATTGCTGGAGTGGATGACGGTCCGGCTCGGCGCGCAGGGTCGCTTGGAGGCGTGGCGTGATGTGATCCTTTCTCCGCCGGTGCAGGCGTTGCTGACCGGCATTGTCATCGTCGCGGACTGGATCGCTAGTAACGAGGAGTACTTCCCGTACCAGCCGGTGTTCCTTAATGGCTCAGACCGGCTTGCCGCAGCGTGGGAGGCCTTGGATCTGCCTAGTCCTTGGTCCGCTGTTTCTCCGCCAGCCGATGCTGACGTCCTGTACGCGACGCGTTTCGAGTTGCCGGAGGGTGCCCGCCCTCGTCCGGTGCAGCGGGCCGTGGTCGATGCTGCCCGGCAGATGCCCGTTCCCGGGTTGTTGATCGTTGAGGCGCCGATGGGGGAGGGCAAGACTGAGGCGGCGCTGGCCGCTGTGGAAGTCTTGGCCGAGCGTAGTGGTGCCGGTGGGTGTTTCATCGCCCTGCCGACCAGGGCGACTAGTGATGCCATGTTTTCCCGGGTGTTGGGGTGGCTCCGGCGTTTACCGGATGCCGACATCGGTCGCGGCGCGCATGGAGTAGCGCTGGCTCACGGCAAGGCCCGGCTCAACACTGAGTTCACTACGTTGTTCAGAGCGCCGCTACCAAGCGGGATCGGGATGGACGAAGGTGGGGCCAGTGCGGCTGCACACCGATGGCTGGCGGGCCGCAAGCGGGCGATGCTTGCCGGCTTCGTGATCGGCACCATCGATCAGCTCCTGTTCACGGCGCTCAAAAAGCGGCACCTGGTCCTGCGGCACCTCGGCCTGGCCGGCAAAGTCGTGGTGATTGACGAAGCACATGCCTATGACGTTTACATGAGCCAATACCTTGACCGGGCGCTGGAGTGGCTGGGTGCCTATGGAGTGCCGGTGGTCGTGCTTTCCGCGACGCTGCCAGCGCGTCGGCGTGCCGAGATGCTGCAGGCGTACGACAACGGTCGGTTCGGATCGGAACCGCGCCCGCGCCGCCGTAGGCGTACGGGAAGCGGTGAACCGTCGCCCTATCAGGCGCTGCAGGAGGATATGCGGTATCCGCTGCTGAGCTTCTCCGGAGTGGGCCGGGCGCCGACGGCTGTTGCGTGTGACTCCTCCAGCCGAACGGCGCGTGTCACCGTTGAGCGGCACGGAGATGACCTGGTGCTTCTCGCCGAAACCTTACGAGAAGCGCTGGCCGAGGGTGGTTGCGCCCTGGTGGTGCGCAACACCGTCACCCGGGTTCAGGAGACGGCCGACGAGCTGCGACGACAGTTCGGCGACGAACTCGAGGTGTCGGTCGCCCATTCACGATTCATGGGACCTGACCGGTCTGCCAAGGACCGCTGGCTCGTGGATGCGTTCGGTTCGCCTGAGCACCTCGCTCGCCTGGGCAGGCAACGCCCCGGCCGGCACGTCGTGGTCGCCAGCCAGGTCGCCGAGCAGTCGCTGGACATCGACTTCGACGTGCTCGTCACCGACCTGGCGCCGGTGGATCTGATCCTCCAACGCATCGGCCGGCTGCACCGGCATCGCCGTAACCGACCGGCGCCGCTGTCGCAACCGCGCTGCCTAATCACCGGCGCCGACTGGGACGCCCAACCTCCAGCCCCGGTCAGTGGGTCTCGTGCGGTGTATGGGGAGTCCAATCTGTTGCGCGCCGCGGCCGTCCTGTGGCCGTACCTGGCTGAAGACCGGGTGCTCGAGTTACCCGCTGACATCTCGTCACTCGTGCAGGCCGCATACGGCGGTGGCCCGGTCGGGCCAGGCCAGTGGCAGGCTCGGCTGCAGGAGGCTGCCGAGCGCGCGGAGAAGAAGGAATCCAAGCGGACGCAACGCGCGAATGACTATCGTTTGGGCAAAGTCGGGGCAGCGGGATCGGATCTGCGCGGGTGGCTGGCCGGTGAGACCGGCGACGCCGAACGCGGCTCCGACGACGCGAGGGGTCGCGCGCACGTTCGCGACGACGGGCCCGAGACGCTCGACGTGCTGGTCCTGGTCCGTACCGGTGAGGGGCTGCGGACGCCGTCCTGGCTGGCGGAAAACGGCGGCGCTTTCGTTCCTACCGACGTGATCCCACCAGCCTGGCTGGCACGTACGGTCGCTTCCTGCACGCTGTCGCTTCCCGCGGCGATGACGTCAGGGCCAGGGCAGATGGACCGGCTCATTGACGAGCTGGAGCGGCGCGCCTACTACCCCGCGTGGAAGGACAACCCCTGGCTGGGTGGCGAGCTGATCCTCGAGCTCGATGAGGCTGGGACGGCGAACATCGCCGGCTTCTCCTTGGCATACGACAGATTCGACGGCCTGCGCGTGGCACGGGATCCCTCATAAGAGGGACATGTTGGACCAGTGCGCGGTTGCGGCGCGCCGGACCTACATCGATTGGCCTGCTCAACCCCCGCCTACGCGGGGAGCACGTGGATGCCTGAAGCAATACCGGGCCACCCCACCCTCACGGTGGGCTACCGATATTGGCCCTGAAGTAATACGTTCGACCACACGTTACGGCAGCTCCTTGATGGAGGTCGTCCTACATGTCCGACACGCCGCCTACCTTCCCTCTGATCGATGAGCCCTGGCTCGCGGTGCTGTACCGCACCGGCAGACAGGACACGGTCTCGCTGAAGCAGCTGTTCGCCGAGGCCAGCCGGATACGCGCGATCGTCGGAGACCTCCCAACCCAGACCTTTGCGATCCTACGGCTATTGCTAGCGGTCATGCATCGCTCGCTGGAGGGGCCGGCGGATGAGCGGGAGTGGCGCCAGCTCTGGCAACGGCCGAGCCTGCCTTCCGCCGACATCGACGACTACCTGGACGATTTCCGGGACCGGCTAGATCTGCTGCACCCGGTGACGCCCTTTTACCAGGTAGCCGATCTGCGCACAGCCAAAGAGGAGCCGGCCGGGTTGCAGAAGCTGATCGCCGACGTGCCCAACGGAACACCGTACCTGACCTCACGCGTGGGACCGGGCCTGTCAAGGATTACACCTGCGGAAGCAGCGCGATGGCTGGTGCACTGCCAGGCATACGACACCTCCGGCATCAAATCGGGTGCGGTCGGTGACCCCCGAGTCAAGAGCGGCAAGGGATACCCCATCGGCACGGGCTGGTGCGGCAACCTTGGCGGACTGTTCCTCGAAGCAGATTCACTGCGCGAAACGCTGCTACTCAACCTCATCCCGCAGAACTACCTGGGCCTCGCAGGAAACGATAACGATCTACCGGCCTGGGAACGTGAGCCGCTAAACGCCGCGGAGGAAGACGTCCGTACGCGCGGCCCCTTCGGCCCGTTGAGTCTCTACACCTGGCAGTCGCGGCGAATCCGGCTCTTCGGCGACGCGGCGACGATCACTGGCGCGCTGATCGCCAATGGCGACCCGCTGGACGCCACAGACCGCCACCACCTGGAACCGCTGACCGGCTGGCGTCGCAGCGAAAGCCGGGAGAAGAAACTCAAACGTTCCCCGGTGTACGTGCCCATCCGTCATGACCCGTCTCGTGCCCTGTGGCGCGGTCTCGAGGCGCTGCTACCGACCGCGACGACCGGCACGAGCAAGACCGGCGCACTGCAGCTGGCCCCGACCGTCACCAACTGGCTGGCCCGGCTGCGCTACGACGAACACCTACCCGCTGATGCCCGGATCGCCGTCCGCGCGGTTGGCGCGGTGTACGGGACTCAGCAGTCGGTCATCGACCAGACCGTCGACGATGCGCTGATCATGTCGGTGCAGGTTTTCCACCCCGATGCCCGGCTGCGGACTCTCGTGATCAGCAGCGCCGCCGACGCCGAATCTGGCGTCAAAGCGCTACGGACGCTGGCAGCCAACCTCGCTCGCGCCGCCGGCGCGAAGGGTGACGCCCCGGCAAAAGCCGGCTCGCGTGCCGCCGACGCAGCCTTTGCCGTGCTGGATCAACAGTTCCGTCGCTGGCTCGCCAGCCTCGGCCCGCAGACCGACATCGCCACCGCCCGCGCCGACTGGCAGGACACCGTCCAACATCGGCTACGCACCCTGGCAGCCGATCTGATCAGCCAGGCAGGGCCGGCGGCCTGGACCGGGCGGGAGATCGGTGGGGACAAACCACAGTTCATCTGCGCATCCCTGGCCGAGATCTGGTTCCGGCGGCGGCTCAACCATGATCTACCGCTGGCCCGGCCGAGCACCGGCGACGCGCAGACCCTCGACACCGAGGAGGTATCAGCATGACCGCCGAAGCCACGTCTCCACCCCCCACCGCTGGTGGTCGCCGACCGCCGGCACGGCGCCGTCAACCGTTCGGCAACCACGTAGCCGCCACCACCGCCGACCTGCAAACCCGCCTACTACAGAGCCGCGAGAGCAGCGCGGTCGCCACCATGGCCCGGCTACGTGCTGCGGCCACCAAGCCCCCCGGCGCCGACTACACCGTGCTGACCGTAACCCGCGTTCCCGATCGCTTCCACCAGTTCCCACCCGGCGACGAACCCACCCGGCAGGAGTGGGCCAAACACACTGCGCTGACCCTGTACGCCGGACACCAACAGTCAGTCAGCGCCCCGATGCATGTCGACGGCATAGGCCTCGGCGCGGCCGTCAGCAGCCTCGCCCGCAAAGCTGACAGCCCGGAAGCGGTACGCCGCCGATTCTCCGCCCTTGGCAGCGCCATGACCTACGACACGGTCATCTACCACGTGCGCGGGCTGGTCACCCTGCTCAAGCAGCACCGCATCCCGCTCGACTACGGTGCCCTCGCCGACGACCTCGTCCAACTGCAATGGCCGGACGGCCGTGACCGCGTCCGAGCTCAATGGGGCCGCGAGTTCTACCGCACCTTCACCGCCCAACCCACCAGCGACGACTCCCAGGAGTGACCATGACTCGTACAATCATCGACGTCCACATCCTGCACACCGTCCCCCCGAGCAACCTCAACCGGGACGACGCGGGCTCGCCCAAGACCGCCGTCTACGGTGGCGTGCGCCGAGCACGCGTCTCCAGCCAAGCCTGGAAACGTGCCGTCCGACTGGCCTTCGAAGATCACCTCGACGACGAACAACTCGGCGAACGCACCAAGCGCGTCGGCGAAGCCATCGCCGCGCGCATCACCAACCTCGACCCGGCTCTCAAGGACGAGGCCGCCACGCTCGCCTTCGACGTGCTCAAAGCAGCCGGGCTGGCCAAGAAGGAACCCAAGAACGGGACCCAAGCCGAGTCGGAATACCTACTGTTCCTCAGCCACCGTCAACAGCAGCGCCTCGCCGAACTCGCCGTGGACAGCGCCCGTGCCGGCAAAGCACCCGAGGGCAAAGCGGCCAAGGACGCCGCCAACCGCGAGCACTCGGTGGACATCGCCATGTTCGGCCGCATGGTCGCCGACGTCAGCGACATCAACGTCGACGCGGCCGTACAGGTCGCGCACGCCATCAGCGTGCACGGCGTGAGCAACGAGTTCGATTACTTCACCGCTGTCGACGACCGCAAGCACGACATCCAAGAAACCGGAGCCGGCATGATCGGCTCCATCGAATTCAACTCCTCCACCCTCTACCGATACGCGACCATCGACGTCGACCGCCTCCAGGAAACCCTCGGCGACCCGGCCGCCACCAAGAACGCGGTACAAGCGTTCCTTCTCGCTTTCGCTCTCAGCATGCCGACCGGCAAGCAGAACACCTTCGCCAACGGAACCCGCCCCGACGCGGTAGTAGTCCAGCTACGCGACACCCGGTCGATCAATCTGGTCGGCGCGTTCGAGGAACCGGTTGGTGACCAGACCGACACCGCCGGCCGAGTAGGCCTCGCGGCGCAAGCGCTGGCCGACTACACGACCCAAGTGCACCAAGCCTACGGCGACGAACCAGTCGAGGCATGGGTCACCCACGTCGGTCCCCGCACCGCACCCCTCGCCACCCTCGGCACCGTGCTCCCACTGCCAGGGCTGGCCGAGGCCGTCGCGAGCAAGGTAGCCGAACGGATCGGCGGACGACCGTGAGCGTGCTGCTGATGCGGCTGGCGGGGCCGTTGCAGGCTTGGGGGACCCGCAGCCGCTTCGTGCACCGACACACCGAGGCCGCACCCACCAAAAGCGGTGTCATCGGCATGCTTGCCGCGGCCCGCGGCATACGCCGTACCGACCCGCTGACCGAACTGCTCGAGGTTAGCTTCGGTGTCCGTATCGACCAGCCCGGCCAGGTCATCCGCGACTTCCAGGTAGCCCGCACACTCGACGGACGCACCAGCATGCCGCTGACCTACCGCTACTACCTGGCCGACGCCGTATTCCTGGCCGCAGTCAGCGGCGGCCGGGCACTGCTGGATGGGCTCCACGACGCGCTCACCCACCCCCACTTCCCCATCTTCCTGGGCCGCCGCTCATGCCCGCCAGCCGGTGTGGTCAGCCTCGGCGTCCACGACGGCGAGCTCACCGAACGGCTCGCCACCTGGAATTGGCAGGCATCAGCCTGGCACCAGCGCGAACACAAAAGCCAGCGCACCGTACGGCTGGAAATCCTGCGCGACGCGCACGACGGCGACCCGATCACCGAAACCACACCAGACGAACCCGTCAGCTACGACCCCACCCACCGCCAGCACGGTTGGCGATCCGTCGTACGCGAACACACCGACGTCAATAACCCGCTCTTCCGGCCAATCACCGACCACGATCCGATGGACGCCCTCGAGGGATGGTCATGTACCTGACCCGCTTCCGCATCAACCCCGCCCGCCGCGACGCCCGCAAGCTGCTCACTTCACCGCAGGCCATGCACGCGGCAGTCCTGGCCGGCTTCCCTCACCCGGAAGACCACACCCGATCCGACGCACGCACACTATGGCGCCTCGACCAGAGCACCGACCGGCAGATCACCCTGTACATCGTCAGCCCCGGCCAACCTGACCTCACCCACCTGGTCGAGCAGGCCGGCTGGCCCACCATCGACACATGGCTCACCCGCCCCTACCAGCCCTTCCTCGACACGCTGCAAAACGGTCAGCAGTGGGCCTTCCGCCTGACCGCCAACCCCGTACGCAGCGGACGACGCAAGGACGGAGACGACACCCAGCGGTACGGCCACCTCACCGCCGACCAGCAAACCCGATGGCTGCGGGAGCGCACCGAACGCAACGGATTCATCATCGCCGACCAGCCCGACGGCCAGCCCAACCTCCTGCTGCACCAACGCCAATCGCTGCGCTTCACCCGCCGACGCGGCGAACGGCCCGTCAGCCTGGTCACCGCCACGTACGACGGCGTACTGACAATTCAGGACGTCGACGGCTTTCGCGCCGCGCTGACGCGCGGCATCGGCCACGCTCGCGCCTACGGATGCGGCCTGCTTACCCTCGCACCAACGGGCCGGCCATGAACATCCCCGGCGTGCCGCCACCACAGCTTCCCGAGCTCACCCGGGCGCAGGACCGCATCAGTTTCCTCTACCTGGAACGATGCGTCATCCACCGAGACGCGAACGCCATCACCGCCGCCGACGACAAAGGAGTCGTTCACATCCCGGCGGCCACCCTGAGCGTTCTCTTGCTCGGGCCGGGGACATCGATCACTCACCAAGCCATGACTCTGATCGCAGACAACGGGGCGACGGCCATCTGGGTCG
Source organism: Actinoplanes teichomyceticus ATCC 31121 (assembly GCF_003711105.1). Lineage (NCBI taxonomy): Bacteria > Bacillati > Actinomycetota > Actinomycetes > Micromonosporales > Micromonosporaceae > Actinoplanes > Actinoplanes teichomyceticus. Next base: position 6,450,226 of record NZ_CP023865.1, on the reverse strand, counting down.
GCGAACGAGGCGTGCGCTACTACGCTCACGGCCGCTCTCTCGCCCGATCCAGTCGCCTGCTCATCGCCCAGGCGGCTGCCGTCTCCGACCGGACACGCAGGCTCAATGTCGCCCGAACCATGTACAGCATGCGGTTCCCCGGCGAAGACACAGCACGTTTAACCATGCAACAACTACGAGGCAAGGAAGGCGCCCGAGTCCGCCGCTGCTACAGGGAGCACTCCAAACGAACCGGAGTGCCCTGGAACCAACGTGACTACAACCCGGACGACTTCGCCAGCGGCGACCGCATCAATCAGGCACTCTCCGCTGCACACGCCTGCCTGTACGGCGTCGTGCACGCCGCAATCGTCGCCATCGGCGCCTCCCCAGGTCTCGGATTTGTCCACACAGGCCACGAAAGATCCTTCGTCTATGACATAGCAGACCTTTACAAGGCCGAGGTCACCATTCCCGTAGCCTTCGACATCGCCGCCAGTGACTCCACCGACATCGGCGCGGACACCCGCAGGGCCGTACGTGACCGCGTCCACGACGGCGCCATCCTCGACCGTTGCGTACGCGACATCCGCGCCCTCCTGCTCACCCCGCAGTCAGGCGCCATCGAGGAAGACTGGCTAGACGCCGACGAGGTCAACCTCTGGGACGAAAGTGGAGCCGACATACCGGCTGGCTTCAACCACGGGTCCGAGTACGAGGTCGATTTCTGATGACCGTCATCATCTTGACCTCGTGCCCGCCCGGCCTGCGCGGGCACCTGACCCAATGGTTACTCGAGATTTCCGCCGGCGTATACATCGGCCACGTCAATCCACGCATCCGCCGACGACTTTGGCACCGCGTCATCGAACTGTCCGGACCCGGTCGAGCGCTACTGGTCTACCAGCAGCCCGGCGAGCAACGACTGACCTTCGAAACGCACGATCACGACTGGGAGCCGGTCGACTTCGACGGCATCACCCTGATGCGACGTCCGACCCAACGTAGCACCTACAACCCAGCAGCCCCCCAAGGATGGAGCAGCGCTAGTAAACGGCGACGCTTCGCACGCCGATCCCCGAACACCTCCACCACACGGACTGAACAAATTCCGCCAAGTTGACCTATAGAATCCCAGGTCAGGAAGTGTGCTCCCCGCGCACGCGGGGGTGGTCCCGACAGCGCGCAGCTGGGCGTCACGGTGGCCCGGTGCTCCCCGCGCACGCGGGGGTGGTCCCTTCACCGTCCCGACCGAGCTGAAGGCCCGGCTGGTGCTCCCCGCGCACGCGGGGGTGGTCCCCGGCGCATCGTGCGCCGGCCGACGGGCCCGGCGTGCTCCCCGCGCACGCGGGGGTGGTCCCGGCTCGGCGAGGGCCTTGTGTATGGCGTCGATGTGCTCCCCGCGCACGCGGGGGTGGTCCCCTTCTTGACCAGGACGCCGACATGGACTTCGGGTGCTCCCCGCGCACGCGGGGGTGGTCCCAAGACGCCGTACGTCTGCAACTCGGGGCCGTGGTGCTCCCCGCGCACGCGGGGGTGGTCCCAAGACGCCGTACGTCTGCAACTCGGGGCCGTGGTGCTCCCCGCGCACGCGGGGGTGGTCCCAGCGCAGACGCGGCACGGGAGTTCCTGGACAAGTGCTCCCCGCGCACGCGGGGGTGGTCCCCGGGACTTCTCGCACCTGGTCGGCGCGGAGCTGTGCTCCCCGCGCACGCGGGGGTGGTCCCAGCGACGTGTGGCGTGCCACGTTCTAGATAAGGTGCTCCCCGCGCACGCGGGGGTGGTCCCGGCACGCTCGCCGAGCGGATCACGGAGTGGTCGTGCTCCCCGCGCACGCGGGGGTGGTCCCCTGAAGGAGAAGCTGGCCGGCTGGAAGTGGTCGTGCTCCCCGCGCACGCGGGGGTGGTCCCGACCGGGGCGTCGCGCGCAACATCGCGGGCACGTGCTCCCCGCGCACGCGGGGGTGGTCCCAGGCTGAGGTCGGCTCCGCACGGTCCGAGGTAGTGCTCCCCGCGCACGCGGGGGTGGTCCCAAAAAGCTCGCGCCGAGCCGGGCGGCGGGGACGTGCTCCCCGCGCACGCGGGGGTGGTCCCCCGTTCGAGGCGGCAGCGAAGCGGTACGAGCAGTGCTCCCCGCGCACGCGGGGGTGGTCCCCCGGGCGACACCCTCGCTGCGTTCACCCGGTGGTGCTCCCCGCGCACGCGGGGGTGGTCCCTGGTGCTGACGGACGCTCTAGTGCGGGCCGGGGTGCTCCCCGCGCACGCGGGGGTGGTCCCAGCCAGGCCCGGCCGGGCGGGAGTTGCTGCAGGTGCTCCCCGCGCACGCGGGGGTGGTCCCGGCGCCAAGCGGCGGCCGCCGCGGTGGTCGAGAGTGCTCCCCGCGCACGCGGGGGTGGTCCCGTTCCGCGGGCCGGTGGAAGCCGTGTTGTCGTGTGCTCCCCGCGCACGCGGGGGTGGTCCCTGGGCCTGGACGTACGCCTCCAGGCCCTCATAGTGCTCCCCGCGCACGCGGGGGTGGTCCCCATTGCCTGGGTGCGGATCTCCTGGGACAGCCGTGCTCCCCGCGCACGCGGGGGTGGTCCCGATGACCGATCAGAAAGCCCCCGACGGTCCGAGTGCTCCCCGCGCACGCGGGGGTGGTCCCAAGGACGCGATGGGTGAGTTCGAGGCTCACATGTGCTCCCCGCGCACGCGGGGGTGGTCCCGCGTCGGCCAGGTCCCCGACCGTCCGGAACGCGTGCTCCCCGCGCACGCGGGGGTGGTCCCACCACGCAGTACTGGAACCGGTCGGACTACACGTGCTCCCCGCGCACGCGGGGGTGGTCCCTGACGTTCGACCCTTACCCGAACGACACGCCTGTGCTCCCCGCGCACGCGGGGGTGGTCCCGGGCGGGCGAACCGGGGGGCGTTGCGGCGCGGGTGCTCCCCGCGCACGCGGGGGTGGTCCCGCGTACCGGGCACGCCACGGCCGGGCCCCGATGTGCTCCCCGCGCACGCGGGGGTGGTCCTCGTGCGACGAGACGCAGCGATGACCAGGACTTGTGCTCCCCGCGCACGCGGGGGTGGTCCCCAGGTGGGCTAGCACCGCCGAGATCGCGAAAAGTGCTCCCTGCGCACGCGGGGTGGTCCCGCAATGCCACACGCCAACCCCGGGCCGCGGTCGTGCTCCCCGCGCACGCGGGGGTGGTCCCTGCGCCGCCAGCTCCGGGTCGGCCATCGCGGTCGTGCTCCCCGCGCACGCGGGGGTGGTCCCCCGAAGACGGCGAACACTCTGTACGCCCAGCTGTGCTCCCCGCGCACGCGGGGGTGGTCCCGCCGGCCGAGGGTTGCCTACTGCTCCTCGTCGGTGCACCCCGCGCACGCGGGGGTGGTCCCTACAAGTGGCTCATCATCGGCGGCGTGCTCGGGTGCTCCCCGCGCACGCGGGGGTGGTCCCGACATCCAGAAGGTCATGGGCTGATGAATCTGGTGCTCCCCGCGCACGCGGGGGTGGTCCCCGATCAGCGTCCCGAACGGCGCGACTTTTCAGGTGCTCCCCGTGCACGCGGGGGTGGTCCCGTCGTGCAGCGCAACGCAGCCGGGGAAGCCGCGTGCTCCCCGCGCACGCGGGGGTGGTCCCGTCAACGCGGCGGCCGGGTGGTACGGGTCACCGTGCTCCCCGCGCACGCGGGGGTGGTCCCTGGCGCAGCAGCGGCGACGGCACGATCTCCATGTGCTCCCCGCGTACGCGGGGGGTGGTCCCGGGCCGGCCGCGGACAGCTAGACATGCCCTGGGCCCCCGGTGCTCCCCGCGAACGCGGGGGTGGTCCCTCCGCGCCGGCACCCGGGCCGCCGAGCCAGTCGTGCTCCCCGCGCACGCGGGGTGGTCCCAAGGGGGACGGGACGATGTCCATGTCCTGGTAGTGCTCCCCGGGCACGCGGGGGCGGTCCCCATTAATGACGAGCAGGCAGTGACAGTTTCGGGAGGTCATTAGTCGGCTGCCGCTCATCAGCATGATGGAAGGCCCTCACTGGGCAGATCCGTAAACTCGATCATGGATCGGGCAATCCATCTCGACTACGGTCGGTGACTGTGAGTCTGGCGGTGTTCCGCTGATGAGGGAGCAGCGCGGTAGTAAGGAGGCCTTGTCTGGACTGTCTTTCGGCGGTCTTGTGCCTCCGCGCTGCTCCCCACGAGGTGTCTTGCCGAGGTTCTGCGGGGAGCAGGCCTTCCCGGTTCGGCTGGCCGTCGGGCATCGGCCGAGGTGTCGCCGGTGGGGGAGCAGCGGAGGTCTTCCCGGTGAGCGTGTTTGTGCTGCTCAGTATCTGTTCTTGTTGGTTGTGGGGAGCACCGTGGCGATGAATTCCGCGTTTCTGGTGGGGGTCGTGCGGCGCTGCTCCCCAATCCGGGTGATCGGTGGGGAGCAGGTGGGGTGGTTACTGGCAGTGCTAGGCGGCGTCGAACAGCGTTCAGTAGCGTCGGGTGGCATCGTCTGACCAGGCCTGATTTGCGTTGTTCCTGGTCAGTGGCTTGATCGGACTACGTTCACACCGGAGAGGTCACTGGTTCGATCCCAGTATCGCCCACATAGTCATTCAGCTGTAAACACCCGCCGTCATAGATCATGACGGCGGGTGTTTTGCCATGGTTCGGGGCGCAGGGCCGGTTGTCTGATTGCGGGTGACCTCTCCTGATCGTGATTTGTGCGTTCCCCCCGTGACCGCCACCGTGTCGGGACAGTGGTCCTCGACCGGATTACGGGTCGCCGGTGTTCTCCCGGCGTGGTGCAGGCAATCGACGAGGCGTTGCTCGGCGACGGGGCTGACGTGGCTGTCCATCCCCCGGACGCCGGGGTGGACCCACGCGACGGTGACCTCGCCAAGGCTGCGCCGATTCGGGTTCTGCACACCGCCGCCCGCCTGACCCACGGCCAACGCCGCCGCCGGCTACCCATCCCCGCCAGCTGGCCCTGGGCCGCCCGACCTCCCGCGGCGTTCACCCGGATCACCGCGATCCGGCACCCGGCTGACTCCACTCAGCCCCGACCTCACCACCGGAGAACCCGAGGAGACCACCCCTGCCGCGACAGGCGGCCCCTCACCCTGCCCAGGACACGCCAGCCATCGCCAGCGCGATCGATCAGAGCGCCTGGGAGGGCATGTTCTTGCTGGCCCGTGCTGAAGATGCGGCCGGCGACGGTCTGCGCAGGACGCTCCCCGAGGGTTGCGGCCGACGACGCGCCTTGTCGGCGGCGAATCCCGAGGCGCTCGGCCGGCGGCGTCGCCCCCGCCTCTCGGTGGGCGGAGTCAGTTCAGGGCTTGTCCCGTTCCTGGAAGTCGACGATGGCTTCGCCGTTGTCTCGGGCCCAGTCGGTCAGGACCTTGATCGGCTCGACCAGGGTCTGCCCGAGTGGGGTGAGGCTGTACTCGACGCGTGGGGGTGCCTCGGCGTAGGCGTGGCGCGCGACCAGGCCGTATGCCTGCAGGCGGCGCAGGGTCTGGGTGAGGACCTTGTGGGAGATGCCGCCGATGAGTTGGGCCAGGTCGCCGGGGCGCTGAGGTTGCAGGCTGAGCGCGAACAGCACGATCACCGCCCACTTCTCGGCGATGATCTCGATGGCCAGGCGGGCGGGGCAGTCAGCGAGGAAGACCGGGCCCGGGGCATGGTACACAAGGGTGAAAGGTACCAGCGGGTTCCTATCGGCTCCGTAGCGTCGCGCGGTGAAGCCCATCAGGAACACAGGGAGCCATCCATGCCACGAGTAGTCGTGTTCGACGAGACCGGCGGTCCGGAAGTTCTGCGCGTCGTCGACGAGCCGGTCGTCGAGCCCGCAACCGGCGAGGTACGCGTACGGATCGAGGCTTTCGCCGTCAACCCGCTCGACCAGATGGTCCGGGCTGGGCAGTCCCCGCGGCCGGTGCAGTTGCCGCATGCGCGGCTGGGCGTCGAGGGGACCGGTGTGATCGACGCGCTCGGATCCGGGGTGAGCGGGCTGGCCGTCGGCGAGCCGGTCATCCTCGGTGCGATTCCCGACTTCGAGACCAGGGGCGCGTACGCTGAGTACACCACGCTGCCGGCCGACCGTGTGGTGCCACGGCCCGCCGGCCTGGAGCCCGTCGGTGCGGCGGCGCTCTGGGTGTCGTACTTCACCGCTTACGGCGCGCTGGTGGAGAGCGCCGGGATGCGGCCCGGGGACCAGGTTTTGATCACCGCGGCGTCCGGCGGTGTCGGACGTGCCGCGATCCAGATCGCCAACCAGATCGGTGCCGTGCCGATCGCGGTCACCCGGCAGAGCGCCAAGGTGGAGAGCCTGTTGGGTGCCGGAGCCGCTGCGGTCATCGCCACCGACCGGGAGGACATCGGGGAGGCTGTCCGGCGGCACACCGGTGAGGTGGGCGCCGACATCATCCTGGACGCCGTCATGGGCCCGGGACTGGCCGAGCTGTCGCTGGCCGCGAAGCTCGGCGGCACCTTGGCCACGGTGGGCCGGCTGGATCCGCGGCCGGCGTCGTTCCCGGCGAATCCGTCGCTGACCATCTATCGCTACATGGCTTTCGCCGACATGGCCGACCCGGTGACCGTCCGGCGCGTCGCCGCGTTCCTGGCCGCCGGTGTCCGTACCGGCGTGCTGCAGCCGGCGGTGGACCGGGTGTTCGCGTTGGACGACATCATCGAGGCGCACCGATACCTGGCGAGGGGAATGCCGGTGGGCAAGATCGTGGTGACGCCGTAATCGTCGGCGAGGCGCCGGAGGCGCCAGCGCAGGCGGTGGAGAGCTGGGCGGTGGGCGGCCCGAGACCCTGGCCGATGGTTTCGGCGATGTCCCTGGAGCGCGGGTTCGAGCAGACCACCGCCGCCGACATAGCTCAGCGTGCCGGAGTCAACCCGCGGACGTGCTTCCGCCACTTCCCCGACAAGCGCGAGGTCCTCCTCGCCGGCGAAGCCGACCTGCGCACCGCCCTGACGCAGTACGTGAGCGAGGCGCCCGATGGCCTGACACCGGCCGAGGTGCTGCTGCAGGCCTTCGGCAGAGCGGCACACATCCTGGAGGAGAACCGGTCCTTCGCCGAGCCCCGGCTCGCCCTGAGCGCCGCGACGCCGACGCTGCGCGAACGCGACCTTGCCAAGGGCGCGGCGATGGCCCTCGCCGTCGCCGAAGCACCGCGTCGTCGCGGCGTCGACGGCCGGCTGGCCGATCTGGCCGCGCACACCGCATGGGCCGCCTTCCACCACGCGGCCCAGAACTGGATCGACGACCCCGGCCCACGGCCACCGGCGCACCTGACGGCGGTGGCACCCCGGCTATGCGGGACCGCGGAGGCCGGCCTGGTAGGCGATGACCACGAGTTGGGCGCGGTCGCGGGCATCCCATTTGGTCATGGCGTGGTTGACGTGCGTCTTGACGGTGAACGGGCTGAGGGTGAGGCGGTCGGCGATTTCGGCGTGCCGCAGCTGTTCGCGGTGTCCGGCGACGGATACGGCTTCGGAGCCGGTCTCACCGACATCGGGCGGTACCTGTTGCCCGCCGCCGCGATGGCGGCGCTCAGCGGGCCGCTGGGCGGGCTGGGGACGCGGCGCCTCGGCTCGACCGCCGTGGTCGCCGCCGGCATCGTTCTCATGACGGCCGCGCTGATCGGCATGGCGTTCGTCCACACCGAGGTCTGGCACCTGGTCGTCGGCAAGGCGCTGATCAGCCTGGCCAACGGCGCCTGCATCACGGCGCTGGTCATCCGGACCGCCACCGCCGTCGACGAGGGCACGACCGGCACCGCCACGAGCCTGGTCCTGGTGATCCGGGTCCTCGGCTTCGCCACGGGCGCCCAGGTCGGCGGCGCCGCCCTCACCGCCGGGACCCCCGGCGGATCCGATGTCCCGGCCGAATCGGCCTACGTCACCGCCCTGGTCGTCGCGAGCGTCGTCACGGCACTGTCGCTGCTCGCCATCCGCACCATGAGCAGAGGAGCCGGGGAATGAGCCGTGCTGATGCGACCACGGGCGGCCGCGCCACGCCGAGGCGCAAGGTCCTGATCTCGGGTGCCGGCGTCGCGGGCCCCGCCCTCGCGTTCTGGCTGAACCGGTACGGGTACGCGGTCACGGTGGTGGAGAAGGCGGGCACGGTCCGTAGCGGTGGCTATCCCCTCGACGTGCGTGGCACCGCGCTGGAGGTGGTCCGGCGGATGGGGATCCTCCCGCGGCTGCGGGACGCACACCTCGACCTGCGCCGGCTGACGTTCCTGAACGAGGACGGCAGCGAGGTCGTGTCGCTCAACCCGCACGCCGTCACCGGCGGTGTCGAGGGACGAGACCTGCAGGTACGGCGCGGCGACCTGACCGACGCGCTGTACGCGGCCGTCCGTGACGACGTGGAGTTCCTGTTCGACGACTCCGTCGACACCCTCGACCAGTCCGGGAACCGGGTCGAGATCACGTTCCGCGGCGGCGACCGGCGTACGTTCGACATGGTGGTCGGCGCCGACGGTGTGCACTCGCGTACCCGGGAGCTCGTCCTCGGCCCCGAACAGCAGTCCCCCCGGTACCTCGGTTACCGGTTCGCCGTGTTCACCATGCGCAACACCGTCGGGCTGTCCCGGGAGACCGTGATGTGGAACAGCCCGGGCCGGGCCGCGGCCCTGTACGCCGCGGGCGACGACGACGTGCACGCCTTCCTGACCTTCGCGCAGCCGGAACCGCCGCCCGGCGCGTCAGCGGACCCGCGGGCCCAACGCGACCTGGTCGCCACCGTCTTCGCCGACGCGGGATGGGAGGTCCCGCGCATGCTGGCCGCGATGCGCGACGCCCGCGACGTGTACGTCGACGGGGTCAGCCAGATCCACCTGCCCCGCTGGTCCGGCGGCCGGGCCGCCCTGGTGGGCGACGCCGCGTACGCGCCCGCCTTCCGCACCGGACAGGGCACCAGCCTGGCGCTGGTCGGCGCGTACATGCTCGCCGGTTCCCTGGCCGAGCGCGGCCACGCCGCCGGCTTCGCCGCCTACGAACGCGGCACCCGTGAGTTCGTGACCGCGAACCAGCAGCTCGCCGGCACAGGTGGTGCCGGCCTCTTCCCGACCACGCCCGAGGGACTGCAGCAGCGCAACACCCGGCTGCGCAGTCTCAGCTCCATGCCCCTCGCGGGCGGACGACCGGCCCACTCGGCCCTCACCCTGCCCGGATTCGTCCTGCCCATGACCTGAACCCGGCAGCCCCGGCGCGGCGGCGATCCACCGCCGGACGACGTGCATCTTCCCACCAGCGAAGGACTCGCCATGACCTCCGTCGACGTCGGACCCCCGCACACCGCCTGCCCGCCGCGACCGCCGGAAGGCGCCCGGTGAAGGCGGCGGTGCGCGAGCCCACGGGGTGCCCACCAGAGCCGGCCGGCTGGCGGCAGCCACTACAGCGGATGTCGCCCCGCCGCACCGATCCTCGAGCCGAGTACGTACCTCGATGGTGGGCACGGTTCAGGTGATGATGCGGGTGACTAGTTCAGGGCGCCACTGAACGTACTCGACAAGACTGCCGTCGGGGTGACGGAGATAGGCGAACGAGCCGGTGACGCTCGGTGACACGGGCTGGTCGATGGTCGCGCCGGCATCGATGAGCTCGCGGATGGTTTTCTCGAGGTCGTCGACGATGACCGGGCCGACGGCTTCGCGCAGGGGATCGAGTGCCTGCTGGTCGCCGGCGATGACAAGGAAGTCCCCGACCGCGGCGATCTCGACCTGGTCGAACGGAAAGCGCAAGTCCGCGGGGCGACCGACCAGCTTCTCCAGCAGCGGCAGCGACTGGTCCAGTGAGGCGACGAATACCCGGGCGTAGGTTTTGAGGATCACGAGGGGCTCCTTTCATGGAGGCACATGCGGCATCGGCGACGACAGGATCAGCTGACAGCACGCACTTTTAGGTGTCCACCCCCGTGCTCGCACCGAAGCTGAACCCGGCCCGTCCACCCTCGCCGTCCCCATCGCGCCGATCCGCGATGGCGACGCCGGTGCGGGCGACGACCCGCAGTCAGCTCGCGTTCGCGTGATCATCAGTGGTCAGCAGGTCTTCGGCGCGGCCATCCAGCATCGTGGCGAGGTCGGCTGAGCGGGGGAGCATGATGCGCTCGTACGCCTGGACCGCTGTGCCCACGGTGTCGCCACCGGCCAGGGCCAGAGCCAGGTCGCTCGCGTCGAGCATGGCCATGTTGACACCCACGCCCAGTGGCGGCATGAGGTGGGCGGCGTCGCCGAGCAGGGTCACCGTCGGGTGGTGTGCCCACGTGTGCGGGACCGGTAGCGCGTAGATGGGCCGGTCGGCGTACCGGCCGTCGTTGTCGGTGATCAGCTGCCGCAGGCGCGGGTTCCAGCCGGCGAACTCGTCCAGCAGGTGCGCTCGGATGCCGGTCGTGTCGCCGGGGGTGAGGCCGGCCGCGGCGATCCAGTCGGCCGCGGCCCGGCGGATGATGTAGACCCGGATGTGTCCACCGCTGTTGCGCTGGATGAACAGGGCGCGGTCACCGTCAGCGGCGTGCGCGCTGCCCTGGCCGACGAGGCCGGCGATCTCGGGGTGCCGGTTGTCGACGTCGTCGAACCTGGCCTCCAGGAACGAGATACCGGTGTACTGCGGGACGGCCGGGGAGACGGCGGGGCGTACCCGTGAGTGGGCGCCGTCGGCGCCGATGACCAGATCGGTCTCGACGGTGGAGCCGTTCTCGAACCGCAGGGTCCGTCCGTCGGTGGCGGTCAGCGCGTGACCCCACCGGACGGTTCCGGGTGTCAGCGAGTCGAGCAGCAGGTCGCGCAGCGTGCCGCGGTCGATCTCCGGCTTGAACAGCTCGCCTGCCGCGGGGATGTGGTGGGTGCGGATCTCGCCGTTGATGTCGAGCTGCCGCATCTCCTGGCCCTCCGGGCGGGCAACGGCGTGGAATGCGTCGAGCAGGCCGGCCTCGCGCAGGGCGATCTGCCCGTCGTCGGCGTGCAGGTCGAGGCTGCCGCCTTGGTTGCGGGCGTCGCGGCCGGGGTCGCGCTCGTAGACGGTGACCGTGATGCCGTGTCGTTGCAGGATGCGGGCGCAGGTGAGGCCGCCGGGGCCGGCGCCGATGATGCTGATCCGGGTCATGGTCGCCCCTTTCGTCGGGTGCGGTGCGTCGGTTCACGTCACCGTGCTCAGAAAAGCAGACTCGATTCAAAAGTGCAACGAGTCAACTTTGTGTTCGAGTACACTCTCGGATAGAGTCAACCTGTGACCGAGGTTTCCCTGAGCCGCCGCGAACGTAAGAAGGCCGCCACCCGGCAGGCGATCGCCGACGCCGCCCTGAGCCTGTTCCTGGAGCGCGGCTACGACCAGGTCAGCATCCGCGACATCGCGGACGCGGCGGACGTCTCCACGACCACGCTGTTCAAGCACTTCGCCGGCAAGGAGGCGCTGCTGTTCGACCGCGAAGCCGAACGCGAGGCGCAGCTGACCGCGGCCGTCCGCGAGCGCGCCGCCGGCGAGGGCATCCTGGACGCACTGCGCCGGCACGTCCTGGACACCTGGTTGCCGGTCGCCGCGCACCCGCAGCGGGCCGAGTTCGTCGCCTTGGTCGATTCGACGCCGGCGCTACGGGCTTACTACGAACGAATGTGGACCCGCCATACCTACACGCTGGCCGCGGCGATCGCCGATGAGCTCCGCGTGGCCCAGGACGATCTGGGGTGTGTCGCGCTGGCGCGGTTCGTGCTCGACATCCCGGTTCTGACCGCACGGCGGCCGGATCGCCGGGCCGCGGTGGAGACCATTTTCGAAATCCTGGAGCGCGGTTGGCGAGAGCCGCAGTAGCGTCCTGCCGCGTGCCGCAGGTCACGGCTGCGGCCGCGCCCTTACCGAACAACCGTGGAAGATCGCGGGGCACTTCACGTTCGCGCTCGTGACGTCCATGACTGCGGCTCGCGTGGCTGTCCTCGGCCGGAGAACGACGCCGATCCGGAAGGGGACCGGGGTAAGCGCAGGGCGTGGTCCCGCCTCATCTGCTGACCGCAGATCGGCTTGGCCGGCGGGCGCCGTCGCCGTGAAGGTGGAGACGGCACGCAGGGCCGAGCCGGAGGAGAGAGAGCCATGCATCCATGCACTGCCGCGACGCCAGGCGGACCCGGGTCCGTCGATGACCAGTTGTCCGTCCAGCTGCTGCACCAGCGCATCATCGTGCTCGGGACCGAGGTCGACGACCCGATCGCCAACCGGATCTGCGGGCAGCTGCTGCTGTTGTCCGCCGAAGACCCACTGAGCACCATCAACCTTTACATCAACTCGCCGGGCGGATCGGTCACCGCCGGGCTGGCGATCTACGACACCATGCGGCTGATCCCCAACGCGGTCAGTACGCTGGCCCTCGGCCTTGCCGGGAGCATGGGGCAGTTTCTGCTCACCGCCGGTACTCCCGGCAAGCGGTACGCGCTGCCGCACGCCCAGATCCTGATGCACCAGGGCTCGGCCGGCTTCGGCGGCACCGCGGCGGACGTGGAGATCTACGCCAACCAGTTGGAGCGGCTCGGCCGGACGCTGCTGCGACTGACCGCCGAGCACACCGGGCAGCCGATCGACACGGTCGAACGCGACAGCCGACGTGACCGCTGGTTCACCGCCGAGGAGGCGGTCGAGTACGGCCTCATCGACCGGATCCTCGACAGTGTCGACGACGTACGCCCCGGGGTGGCCCGCCAGCCGATGGGCCTGAGCGCATGAGCCACTACACCATCCCGACCGTCGTGGAGAAGACGCCGAGCGGGGAACGCGCCTTCGACATCTACTCCCGGCTGCTGTCGGACCGGATCATCTTTCTCGGGACCGAGATCGACGACGGGGTCGCCAACGTGGTGATCGCCCAGCTGATCCACCTGGAGTCCACCGGGGAACAGGAGATCGGGCTGTACATCAACTCCCCGGGGGGTTCGTTCAGCGCGCTGACGGCGATCTATGACACCATGCATTTCATCCGGTGCGACATCGCCACCATCTGCGTCGGCCAGGCAGCGTCGGCGTCCGCGGCGCTGCTGGCGGCCGGCACCCCGGGCAAGCGGTCGGTGCTGAAGCACGCGAAGGTCACCTTGCACCAGCCGTCCGGCCAGGCCCGGGGCACGCTGCCGGACCTGGCCGTGGAGGCCAAGGAGGTGGCCAAGGTTCGGGCCGAGATGGATCAGATCCTGGCCGAGCACACCGGGCATTCGATTGCCCGGATCCGGGAGGACACCGACCGGCGGATGACCCTGACCGCCCCCGAGGCCGTCGCCTACGGCCTCGCCGATCGGGTCATCACCCGGCGGGAACCGCTCGGTTACCGGCTCAACGCCGCCTGATCAGGCGGCCGACAGGACGACATCGCCGGAGCGGGCACCGCGCGGCGCATGTGCCGCGCGGCGCCACCGGGCCGCCTCCAGCCGCAGAACCGGGGCGCGATGCGCCGTGAGGTCGCGCCCCACCTCGGCCAGCAGGTCGGCCAGCCCGATGCCCAGCGAGTCGCAGACGGCAGCCACGATCTCCGAGCTCGCCTCCTTGCGGCCACGCTCGACCTCGGACAGGTACTGCACCGAAACGCACGCGTCCCGAGCGACCTCGGCCAGGGTCCGCTCCTGCTCCAGCCGGCAGCGCCGCAGCACCTCACCGAGCAGGGTGCGCAACAGCGGCCGGGGTCGGTACGTCACGTCTTCCATACGCCGACGGTAGTGAGCCGGCGTCGTCGCCGGCACCCACTCGACCCCGCTTCTGCCAGCAGCATAGGAGCCGTCCGAGTGGCCCCCGGTCGCATCACTTCGCCGAACACCGACGCCACTGGCGCGGTCGCCGTCGTCACAGCGATGCCGCTATCGGTCACGTCGATCCGCGGCACTGGCGGAGCATCTCACGCGCCGCGGTGAGTGGCCGCCGATCAAGGGCCCCCTCAGATGTCCGCATGCCACAGTCGTGCACCCGGCAACCGGGCGCGCCGCACGCGGCGTGACCCCATGCCGAAACGCCGGCGCGCGCGTCGCGGCAGATCTGGTCGCGGGGCGTGGGTCGACCGCGACGGTCGCGCGTCGTACATATGTACGATGTGCGGCTTTCCGGATTTCAACCTAGCCTGCATGGTGACCGCCGCCGCGCCATTTGGCCGTGGATTCGCGGCGGCGGTCTATTGCCCCACTCCAGGTGTTTCGAGAAGGAGCAACGTGACAATCCTAGTAACCGGAGCGACCGGAAACGTGGGTCGCCAGGTGGTGGCCCAGTTGGTCCGGGCCGGGCAACCGGTACGGGCGATGACCCGCCGGCCGCAGGCAGGTCGGCTGCCGGACAGTGTCGAGGTGGTCCGGGGAGACTTCGAACGTCCCGGCACCTGGTCGGCGGCGCTGGACGCGGTGGAGTCGGTGTACCTGTTCCCCTTCGCGTACGCCGGGACCGACCACGGGTTCGTCGAAGAGGCGGTCAAGGCCGGCGTCACCCGGTTCGTCGTGCACTCCGCAGCGGCGGCCGGGTTCGCACCCGGAACCGGAGGCGACGGCGCACTCGGGTGGCACCTGACCCAGGAAAGGGAAGCACACCGCGCGTTGGAACTGCTGGTGGAGGCCTCCGGCGCTGAATGGACCCATGTGCGGCCAGGCCTGTTGGCCGCCAACGCGCTGCAGTGGGCCGACCAGATCCGGACCGGTCGGGTGGTGCGCGGGCCGTACGCCGCCGCCGGCTACCCGGTGGTCCACGAGGCCGACGTCGCCGACGTGGCGGTTGCGGCGCTGCTGACCGACGACCATGTCGGTGCCGCGTACACCGTCACCGGCCCGGCGAAGGTCTCGCAGGCGGAACAGGCCGCCGCGATCGGCGCCGCCATCGGCGTGCCGGTGCGCTTCGAGGAGCTCGACCCGGCCGAGGCGCGCAGGCGGTGGCTGCGCGCCGGCGTCGATGAGGAGACCGCCGACTGGATGATCGCGCTGCTCGCCGACGCGGTCGACGGGACGGGTGCGTTGCCGCCGACGGACACCTATCTGCGGGTGACCGGGCGACCACCGCGCACGTTCGCCCAGTGGGCCCACGACCACGCCGCCGACTTCCGGCCGGAGGCGACACGATGACGATTCTGGTCACGGGCGCCACCGGCATGGTGGGCCGACACGTCGTCGCCGAACTGGTGAACACCGGCCACCGGGTCCGCGCACTGACCCGGACGCCGTCGGCGGCGAATCTTCCGGACGGGGTGGAGGTCGTCGGCGGCGATCTGACCGACCCGAGGTCCCTGGAGCCGTCGTTGCACGGGGTGGAGCGGATGTACCTGTTCCCGGTCGGACGTACGGCGCGTGACGTCGTCGCTGCTGCGGAGCGGGCCGGCGTGCGGCGCGTCGTCGTGCTGTCCGGGGCGCTGGCCGACACCGATCTCAGTGAGGACGGATACCTGGCGGTCGAGCGTGCGGTCGAGGAGTCCGGTCTCGAGTGGACGCACGTGCGACCCGGGGAGTTCGCCGCCAACTGGCTGGACTGGGCCCCGGCCATCAAGGAAGCTCGGGTGGTCCGCCGGCCGTACCGGGCCGCGGTGACCCAACCCACCCATGAGGCGGACATCGCCGCGGTCGCGGCGAGGGTGCTCGTCGAGGACGGCCACGCCGGCCGGACCTACACCTTCGCCGGCCCCGAGGCGCTCACCGCGGCCGCGCAGGTCGACGCGATCGGCGCGGCGATCGGTGCCACGGTGCGATTCGACGATCTCGATCCGGCCCAGGCCCGAGCCGAGTGGATCGGCAACGGCTATCCGGAGGCGTTCGTCGATTGGATCTTCGCCATGTGGGCGGAATCCGCGCGTAACCCCACCCCGACGAATCAGGAGTGGGCCGACGTCGTCCCGCAGCTGACCGGCCGGCCCGCACGGACATTCGCGCAATGGGCCACCGACCACGCGGCCGACTTCCGGTAGGCCGTTCCTCGTGGGGCATGGCGGCCACCCGGCCACCATGCCCCACGACCGTCAACCCGGAACGGCGCGCGACGAGCGCTGCGCGCGAACATCCTCGACTCGGCAGGAGCGTGCGCCGTCCCGGCGTCGCGCGGGCCACATGGAGCGTGACGGGACGCGACGCCGCCACGCACGCCGCGGCGTGAGCGGACACGGCCGCTGGTGACGCCGGCGGCCGGTGCGCTCAGGAACCGGTGCCGAAGGGGTTGTTGATCAGATAGCGCCAGCGGCCATCGGCGCCTCGGCGGAGGACGTCGGCGGCGACGCCGCCCAGGTCGAGCCGGTAGCCCTGGTGGGCGGTGCCGCGCATCGACCAGTCGACGACCGAGAGCGCGATGTCGCCCGCGACGTAGAGGTGCCTGGTTTCCGCGATCATGGGGACGCCGAAGCCGAGAAGATGTTCGTACGCGGCCAGGCGCGCGGATGCACCCGTCAACGCGGTTCCCGGCTGTGGGACCAGAACCGCGTCGGGCTCGTAGAACCGGTCCACTACGGCACTCGAGCCGGTCGCGAAGGCCGCGCCGTAGGCAGCCAGGTGCCCATCGACATCGGTGGTGGGTTCAACGGAGTTGGGCCGCATGAGATCGTCCGCACGGGGTGGCTGCTGTGAATCGGTCATGCCCCACCAGAATAACGCCGACGACCTCTACCGTCCCGGAGCGACACACGCGTCGACCGCCGTGACGAGCCAGGCCTGGCCCCGGTGAGAATTCGAGCGTGGGCCGCAGGTCACGACTCAACCAGCCCGCTGATCCGGCGTACCGAGACGGTGACCGTTGCGGCCCCCGATGCGCTGCCAGCCGTCGGCTATGGTGCCCGACCGAAGGACGCGCGCGCCGGACCCACTCAGCGTGACCAGGGCCGTGTGGCCGCGCGGAATCTCGTCGACCGTTCTCTCGTACCGGATGATCTGGGTCAGCTCTAAGTCGATCAGGTCCGCCGAGTCGTCGACTCGGTGGAATCTGGCGCCGCGGAAAACCGTGCCGCCGAGGTTTCGCACGACCACCGTCGCTTCAGTCCACTGAGAGTTTCGAACCTCGTGGATCTGCAGTTCTACAGGAGTCCCGGCGGCATTCACCTGTCGATGGTCGCCGCCACCGTCGACGGGGTCAATCCCGGCAGGCTGGACTCGGGCGGATGTACTCACATCGGTAGATGAGTAAATCCGACCACGCCCTGGGTGATCCGCCCGGCGGCAGGGCCTGCACGGGCTCGGCGGCAGGCGGGGGGCGCCGGCCGGGACGCTGTTCGGTGTGCTCTCTTCGGCGTGCCTCCGCCGGTCACCGCGGCGCGGAGAGGCTCGGGAGGGGGTCTTGTCCCCCGTGCGAGCTACCCGCAGGTGTCCACCGCACGGTGACGACTGTGGCGGCGGAAATCCATAGGTTTCTTCGTGTCCGCGGCGCTCCGGTCGCGGTCTGCGAAGGAGTCGTCATGCGATTCGTCAAACAGCTTCTCGCCGTCGCCGCCGTCGCCCTCGTCGGCGGGCAGAGCATCGCCGCCGTCGAGGGCAGTTTCTTTCCCACCTTGGTGATCGGCGCGGTGACGGCCGTGCTGGCCGTGGTCGTCCACCGGTGGGTCGTGCGGCGCACCGAACGCCGCGAGCCGGCCGAGCTCGGCCTGGACGGCTGGGGTGGGAAGCTGGGTCGCGGGACGCTCATCGGCTTCGCCATGTTCGCGGCCGTCATCGCCAGCATCGCCTTCCTCGGCGGTTACCACGTCGAGGGTTGGGGCTCGCCGACCGGAGCGCTGGGTCTGCTCGGGCTCATGGCGGCCGCCGCGGTCACCGAGGAGCTGCTGTTCCGGGGGCTGCTGTTCCGCATCATCGAGGAGCGTACGGGAACCTGGATCGCTCTGGCTCTGACCGGCGTGGGGTTCGGCGCGATGCACCTGGTGAACCCGGACGCCAGCCTGTGGGGGGCGACCGCCATCGCGATCGAGGCCGGGTTCATGCTGGCCGCGTGCTACGCCGCCACCCGGAATCTGTGGGTCCCGATCGGTCTGCACTTCGGCTGGAATTTCGCCGCCGGTGGCGTCTTCAGCGTCGTGGTCTCGGGCAACGGCGAGTCGAAAGGACTGCTTGAGGCCTCGACGTCGGGGCCGGTCACGCTGAGCGGTGGCGCCTTCGGGCCGGAGGGCAGTCTGTACGCGGTGGTGGCCGGCGTGGTGCTGACCGTGGTGTTCCTGTGGCTGGCCAAGCGCCGCGGACACCTCGTCCCGCGCCGTCGCCGCCCGGTGCAGGCCCCGGCAACCGTTACAGTCACCCCGTGACCAAGCTCCGGAGGCTCCCGGGTCTGTGGCGGCAGTGGCCGATCACGGTGCGGGATCTCCTTTTCGCTCTGGCTCTCGCGCTCGCGGTGGTGGTCCCGGCCCTGAAGCGGCAGGGTACGCAGCTCGGCGACCTCCCGGACCACCCGTATGACGCGCTGACCGTCGGGGTCGTCGCCCTGGAGTGCCTGCCGCTGGCCGTCCGCCGTCGGTGGCCGGTCGTCTGCCTCGCGCTGGTGTCGCTCGGCTTCGCGATCGACCAGCTGCGCGGCTACCACACGATCGCGGGTACGGGACTGGCCATCGCACTCGTCAGTGCGGGCGCCTATGTGGAACGGCGCCGCCGGGTGGTCGCGGGGCTGGCCTCGCTGGCGTACGTGCTCCTGGCGATCTCCCTCGATCGGCTCGGTTCGGGTGAGGGCGTCGCCGGGTTCACCACTTTCTACCTGCTGCTGGCGCTCGCGTGGGGCGTCGGGGCGTGGCTGCGCCAGACCCGCGCCGCCGAGGCGGAACGTCGCCGCCATGTCGAGGAGGCCACCCGTACGGCGGAGCGCACGCGCATCGCCCGGGAGCTGCACGACGTCGTCACCCACCACGTGACGGCGATGGTCGTGCAGGCCGAGGCGGCGCGCTACCTGACGGGCGCCCCGGACAAGCTGGACCAGACCCTGACCGCGATCACCGGCACCGGTCGCCGGGCTGTCGGTGACCTGCGGCAGCTGCTCGACCTGCTCAATCCGGATCACAGCACAGGTGACCCGCGTACGCCCGCCGTCGGCGACCTGGACGCCCTCGTCGACCAGACCCGGCAGGCCGGGCAGCCGGTCGAGTTCGTCCGGAAAGGCACGCCGGCGGCGGCCACCGGCAGCGCCGAGGTGGCGGCGTACCGGGTGGTGCAGGAGGCGCTGACGAACGCGCTGAAGTACGCACACGGCAGTCGGACCAGCGTTCACGTTCACCACGGGGAAGGGGAGACGACCGTGGAGATCAGCACCGACGGCTCCGGGTCCGGCAGCGCGTCCCCGGGCGGCGGCGGACGCGGCCTCGCCGGGCTCCGCGAGCGGGTCACCGTCCTCGGTGGCGACTTCAGCGCGGGCGCGCAGGCCGGCGGCGGCTTCCTCGTGCGGGCCCGGATCCCGGCCGGAAACCCGTCGTGACCGCGCCGATCCGGGTGCTGGTCTGCGACGACCAGGAGCTGATCCGCGCCGGCTTCGCGACGATCATCGACGCCCAGCCGGACATGGAGATCGCCGGTGAGTGCGGCGACGGGCGCGCGGCGGTCGACCTGGCCGCCCGGCTCCGGCCGGACGTGGTGGTGATGGACGTGCGGATGCCGGTGCTCGACGGCATCGAGGCGACCCGCCTGCTGGCCGGCGCCGGGGTCGCCGAGCCGGCGAAGGTCCTCGTGGTGACGACGTTCAACCTCGACGAGTACGTCTACGAGGCGCTGCGCGCGGGCGCCAGCGGCTTCCTGCTCAAGGACGCCCCACCGGCGCAGCTGCTGGGCGGCATCCGCACGGTGGCGACGGGCGCCGCGCTGCTGGCCCCGGAGGTGACCCGGCAGCTGGTGGGCAGGTACGCGGCCCGCATCCGCCCGGCCGAGGGCGACCCGGACGGCGGCGCGCTGACCCCGCGCGAGCTGGAGGTGCTCCGGCTCATCGCGGAGGGCCTGTCCAACAGCGAGATCGCCGCGGCCCTGGTGATCAGCCAGGAGACGGTCAAGACGTACGTGTCCCGCATCCTCACCAAGCTGCACCTGCGCGACCGGGTGCAGGCCGTGGTGTACGCGTACCGCCGGGGCCTGGTGACCTGAGCGGCCCGTTGCTTCTACGCGGGTTCACGCGCACGAGCAGCACGACCCTTACCTTGGGTACCTGCTCGTCGTCCTCGATCTCGCGGCCGTGGCCCCTTCTGTCGAGTGCCAGGAGCGGGAATCCTCGGGCCCGACGACCCACAGGTGGGGACCGGGATCAGCTGTCGGAGTACTTCTTGACGGTCGCGGTGATGAACGAGTCGGCGGCAACCTTGGTGCCCGCCTTCAGGTCCTGCGAGACGACCACCCAGTTGGCGTCGACCAACGGGAGCCGGTGGGCGCCGGTCGCGTCGGTAGCCGGCGCGACATGCAATCCGGCCGCGCGCCACAGATCCTGCGCCGACTGGTAGTCGAGCCCGACACCGTTCGGTACCACGACCTTGGCCGGGGCAGCCGCCGCCTTCGTGGTGGTCACAGCTGCGGTCGGTGCAACCGTCCTCGTCGGACTCGCTTGAGTCGGAACCGGCCTCGTGGCATCGGCCGTAGCGGTGGCCGTGGTCGCTGCGGCCGGCGCCGTCGCTGCATTGCCGTCGCTGGTGCTCGAACAGCCCGCCAGAGCAACGGCAAGGCTGAGAGTGATCGCGGACACTGTCCTGGTACGCATCGCCGCAGGCTAGCGCCTCGCTCCTAAGCGGATCAGCCGAATACCGGTCGGCTGGACATCTGATGCCCACCCCCTTTCGGCCAGGTCTCAGCCGGGCCCCGACACGGTACGGGACGGCGCGGCTTGCTGCGGCACCACCGACGCTGTGGCCGGGCACGCGAGAAGCCACCCGATCGCCTAGTATTCGCCTTCATCGATTGTGACGGGGGACAGGATCAGTGACGGTCAGGCGAAGCCATGCCCGTAAGTTCATCGCGACGGCTGCCGCGGCAGCGCTGATCGGGACCGGAGCCCACGCCGCGGTATCCTCGCCGCCCGGCGCCTCCGGAGCGGTCGTGGCCGGCCGGGCACCCGAGTCCCCCACGCCGTCGTCGGCACGTCAGCCCGGCGCGGTTCAGGATGACCAGCGCTCCCCACGCCCCGTCCGGGTCGGCCGGTCCGTCCCGCCGGACGCACAGCCCGCATCCGTCGCGGCAGCACGCGAAGTGGTGCGGGGCAACAGGAAAGCCGTGCACGCCGTCGCGGGTGAGAGTTACCAGGCCAAGGACGTCGTCATCGACAGCGGCGGGGCCCGGCACGTCCGCTTCGACCGCACCTGGAACGGCCTTCGCGTGCTCGGCGGTGACTTCGTCGTGCACACCACCGGCGCGGGCAGGTTCGCCGGCGCCACGGTGGCTCAGGACGCCGCCGTCGACGTCGCCCGCACGCCTGCGGTGGCGAAGCACGACGCGATCGCCACGGCCGGGAAGCAGTCGACCGGGCCGGCGGAGGCGCGGCTGGTCGTCGACGCCCACCAGGGCGAGCCGGCGCTGGCATGGCAGGTGACGATCGCGGACCACCTCGTCGTGATCGTGGACGCCACCACGGGCCGTACGCGGCGCACGTACGACCTGACCAAGGCCGCTGACACCGCGACCGGGCACGGGCTGCACAACGGCGAGGTCAAGCTGTCCACCACGCGTACCGATCAGGGCTCCTTCGCCCTGATCGACCCGGACCGGGGTGGCAACACGACCCGGGACGCGCTGAACAGCACCGACAGGCCGACGGAAGCCAACTCCCGGGCGTTCACCGATGCCGACGACATGTGGGGCGACGGCACGACGGCCGACCGGGCGACCGCGGGCGCCGACGTGCACTACGGTATGGCCCGGACCTGGGACTACTTCCATGACACCTTCGGCCGCGCGGGCATCGACGGCGACGGCAAGGGCGTCACCGCGTACGTCCACCACGACGTCAACTGGGCCAACGCATCCTGGAACGACTCCTGCGTCTGCATGATGTTCGGCGACGGCGACGGCACCCGCAAGGCGTTCACGTCGCTCGACGACGTCGCGCACGAGACGGCGCACGGGCTCACCTTCCGCACCGCCGACCTCGTCTACCAGGGCGAGTCCGGGGCGCTCAACGAGGCCACCAGCGACATCTTCGCCACACTGGTCGAGTTCGCGGCGAACAACCCGGCCGACGAGCCCGACTACCTGATCAGTGAGATGACCGGTCCGCAACCGCTGCGCTGGATGGACGAGCCCACCCGCGACGTCAAGTCGGTGTCGTGCTGGAGTCCCTCGGTCAAGGACCTCGACGTGCACCGCTCGTCCGGTGTGGCCAACAAGTTCTTCTACACCCTGGCCGTGGGCAGCGGCTCGACGCGGTGGGGCAGCAGCACCCCGTGCGGCGGCGCGGCGCCGGTGACCGGCATCGGCAACGACGCGGCCGGCGCCATCTGGTACCGCGCCCTGACCACATACATGGTGTCGAACACCGACTTCGCCGGGGCGCGCCAGGCTACGCTGCAGGCGGCGACCGACCTGTACGGCCCGGACAGCGCCGAACGGTCCGCGGTGCGGGCCGCGTGGCTCGCGGTCGGGGTGGACGGCTCGGGCGCCGTGCCGCCGTCGGACACCGCACCCGTGATCGACCCGATCCCGTTCACGCCGGCGCACCTGGGCACGCCGGTGACGCATCAGCTGACCGGCCACGACCCGCAGGGACAGGCCATCGTCTGGTCGGCGGAGGGCCTGCCGCCCGGCCTGACGATCACGCCGCATGGCCTGATCAGCGGCGTGCCGACGGCCAAGGGCACGTCGACGGTCCGGATCCACGCCACCGACCCGGACGGTAACCGGACCAGCTCGCAGGAGGCGCCCTGGTACGTCACGGGGCCGCCGACCCTGATGGTGCCGCTGCCCGTCTCGCGAACCTTCACCGTGGGCGCCGAGACGTCGTTCCTGGTGCGCTTCGAGGACTACCCCGACCATCACGCTCTGGGCCAGGTCCAGACGGTGGCCGTGGAGACCACCGGGCTGCCCGACGGCCTGACCGCCACCGCCACCGTCGACGGCACCTTCGACTGGATGACCAGGGTCACCGTGAGGGGCACGCCGAGCACCGCGGGCACCGGGACGATCCGGTTCACGGCGACCGATCCCGACGGCGAGACGGCGACCTTCGCCCTGCCGTACACCGTCGGGCCGCCGCTGGCACCGGCGACCCCGCCGACCGCGTCCGTGTACGCCGGCGACGTCAGCGGCACCGCGATCGTGAGCTGGGGTGAGCCGATCGCCGGAAGTCCTCAGGTCACCGGCTACGTCATCCGGGTCACGCCCGGCTCGGAGCAGGTGCTGCCGGCGACGGCCCGTTCGGTCACCCTGACCGGTCTCGACCCGGCGCAGGCGTACGAGATCGGTGTTCGTGCTCGCGGCACCGCGATCGACAGCGCCGAGAAGACACTGACGATGAAGCCGACCCGGCTGACGCTGTCGCCGCCGTCGGCGACCGTCGATCATGCCGGCCCGGTCACGCTGACCGGCGCGGTCACCGGTCCGCCCGCGAACGGCCGGGCCTACCTGGAGCAGAAGGCGCCCACGTCGGCCACCTGGACGCGGGTCTCCATGATCACGGCGGATGCGACCGGGACGTGGAGCCTCACGGTGAACCCCACCGTGACGACGGCCTACCGGGTGTCGTACCCGGCACGGGCGATCGGCTGGTGGCCCGCGACGTCGGCCATATCGACGATCACGGTCCGTCATGCCGTGACGGTCACGCCCAGCACCCTGTCCGCCAGGGCCGGGAGTACGGTCACCTTCACCGGTACGGTCAGCCCGGCGACAGCGGGGGTGAAGGCGAACCTGCAGCACTACGCCAACGGCGCGTGGGTGACCCTGCAGAGCGCCACGATCGCGGCCGACGGCTCCTATGCGATTCGCCGGGCCTTCACCCGCGGCAACTGGAACCTGCGCGTGGTGACCAGCGGTGGCAACACCAATGCCGCCGGCCTCTCCCCGACCCTGACGCTGACGGTCACCTAGCGGAAGCGAACGGCGGCCGTGCCCGGCGTGCCGGGAGCGGCCGAGCGCGGATAAGCTTCGCCCGACGGAAGGATGAGGATCGTGGACGTGGTGCGGACTCTGCGGTGGTCCGGCGGCATCGCCGTGGTCCTGTTCGGCGTCGTCCCGGCGGTGATGGTGACCCTGCTGGTGGCCGGCGGCAACACACCGCGATCGGTGGGGCTGCTGCTCGTACCCGGCATCCCGCTCGTCGTGGCCGCGCTCGTCTGCGCGGTGCGCAGCATCACCAACCCCGATCCGGAGTCCAGCGCGCGATGGATGCGGCGCAGCATGGCGCTGGTCGCCGGCGCGGACGTGCTGATGCTGGGCGGCAACGCGCTGATCCGGATGGCCGGATCCTGACACCACCGCCGGCCTCGACCGCGCGTACCCGGCGTCCCGTCGTGGCGCTGTCGTTCAGCTCACGGCAGACGAGGCTCACCGGTAGCCGACCGACGGTCGGCGTCAGGCCGGGTAGGACGTCATGCCGGGCCGGTGGCCCGGCATGACGTCGCGTCCGGCGCGCGACCTCAGCGCGCCGGACGGACTCCGTCCGGCGAATCGTCCTCGAACACGGCTTCGGTGAGCTTCTCGCAGAGCGCGGAGTCGTAGCCCAGCGGCGCGTCGTCGAGGCTGATCGCGGGGACCGCGCCCATCACCGAGTTGGTCACGAACACGTGGTCGGCGGCCAGCAGATCCGCCACCGTGAGGCGCCGGTTCTCGACCGCGTAGCCCCAACTCCGCAGGAGCCGAGCGACCTCGGCCGACATGGTGCCGGGCAGAGCGGGCCCGGAGACGGGGAAGCACGCGGTCGCGCCGTACATGCAGCAGATGCTCGCGGTGTTGGTCTCCGACACGGAGCCGTCGGCGTTGCGGATCAACGCTTCGTCCGCGCCGTGTCGCTCGGCCCACGCACCCGCCAACCGGTAGTGCAGGTGGTTGAGGGTCTTGTGGCCGGCCAGGTGGGTCTCTCGTGGGTGTGGGTACGTCATCAGGCGCAGCCCGGGCCGTGCGCTCAGGACCGGGCGCGGCGCGTACGGCTTGGCGCTGGCGAACAGCACCGGGGACAGCCGCGCGCCGCTCGGGTTGCCGGCGGTCGCCACCAGCTTGACCACCGCGTCGGTGCGCGACAGCCCGTTCCTGTCCACGAGCCGGGCGATGACGTCGGCCCAGGTCACATCCGGTGGCGTGGTGCCGAAGAACTCCCGCCAAGCGAGCTCGAAGCGCCGCACGTGGGCTTCGAGGAGGATCGGACGGCCCGCGTGGACGCGCAGCGTCTCGAAGAACCCGAGGCCGTACGACAGCCCTTCGCTGTCGATCGGCACCGTGGCGGCGGTGCGGGGTTTGAAGAGCCCGTCCTGCCACACCGTGGCGGCGCTCCGCTCGTCACCGGCCGTCGCGTGCAGGGCGTTCATCAGCGTCCGGCCCTTGTGCAGGGTCTCCTCGTACTCACTCGCGGGATCCGAGTCGAAGACGATGCCGCCGCCCACGGAGAAGACGGCCGTGCCGCCGGTGAACGTCGCCGTCCGGATCGCGATGGAGAGATCCATCGTGCCGTCGAACCCGAGGTAGCCGATGCTGCCGGTGTAGACGTGCCGCCGTACCGGTTCCAGCTCGTCGATGACCTCCATCGCCCGGATCTTGGGGCAGCCGGTGATCGAGCCGCCGGGGAAGGTGGCCCGCAGCAGATCCACGGCGTCCATTCCCGGACCCAGCTCGCCCGTCACGGTCGACACGAGGTGATGGACGTTCCGGTAGGTTTCCAGGCGCTTGTGTTCCCGCACGCGTACCGAGCCCGGACGGCAGACCTTGCCGATGTCGTTGCGGAGCAGGTCGACGATCATCGACAGCTCGGCGTCCTCCTTGGCGCTCTCCCGCAGCTCGGCCCGCAGGCTGTCGTCCTGCGCCGGGGTCGTGCCGCGGGGCCGGGTGCCCTTGATCGGCCGCGTCTCGACGGCGCCGTTCCTGAGCTCGATGAACCGTTCCGGGGAGGTCGAGACGATCTGGTGGTCACCCGCGTTGACGTAGGCGAAGAAGGGGGCCGGATTCTCCGCGAACATGCCGGCGAGGCAGTCGAAGGGGTCCCCGGTGAACGGCGCCTGGAAACGCTGCGACATGTTCACCTGGTAGACATCGCCGTCGACGATGTACCGGCGGATCGCCTCCACGGCGGAGAGGTATTCGTCCCGGGAGAAGGCCGACACGCACCGGCCGGTCGCCTCCGTCTGCCGATCGCGGGGGGCCGCCGGCGCGCCGAGCGTCTCCTTGAAACGCGCCACGTGCCGGCTCACCGCGGTGTCCTCGCCGGCCACGCGCATCGCGAGGAGCGTCGTGGCCTCGGTGACCCGGTCCTGGACCAGGATGACGGTCGGCGCCACGAGGTGCATCAGGGGCAGCCCGAGATCGTCGACGCTGGTTCTCGGCAACCGCTCCAGGCAGTCCTTCAGGTCGTACGCGAGGTAGCCGAGCAGTCCGCTGGACAGCGGCAGCGGCGCGGCCGGCGCCGGCACGGGGGAGTGCCGCAGGAGCCGGCGCAGCGCTGTGAACGGGTCGGCGTCCAGCTCGATCCGCCGGTCCCCGTCCGTGATCGTGGTCCGGGTGCGCTGCCCGCTCAGCGACAGCCACGGACGTACGCCGAGGATGTGGTACCGCGCGCAGTCGAGCGTCCCCCCGCTCAGCAGGGCGACGGTGCCGGGCTCGTCGGCGAAGCGGCGCACGACCTCGACGAACGGCTCCCGCAGTCGAAGGGGCTCGGAGTGCACCCCGGTGACCCGCCGCAGCGAGGACAGAAGGTCGGCGTTCACGATCGCGCTCCTTTCAGCGGACCCGTGCGCAGGAAGTTCTCGATCATCGTGAACCCGTGCTCGGTGAGGAAGCTCTCCGGGTGGAACTGGACGCCGAACAGCGGGTCGCGGACGTGCTGGATCCCCATGGTCACGCCGTCGGCGGAGCGTGCGTTGACCCGGAGTTCCGCGCTGATGCCCGTCGTGGCCAGCGAGTGGTAGCGCGCTACCGTGACCGGCTCGGGAACTCCGGCGAACAGACCCGACCCGTCGTGATGCACGGCGCTCGTCTTGCCGTGCATGGGAACGGGCGCGTGCACCGTACGTCCGCCGAACGCCTCGTTGATGCACTGCATGCCCAGGCACACGCCCAGGATCGGGAACGCGCCGTGGTAGCGACGGATGAGCTCGGTGGAGATCCCGGCCGCGCCCGGGCTCCTGGGGCCGGGGCTCACCAGGACGTAGTCGGGCCGCTCACGCGCGACGTCGTCCACGGCGAGCTCGTCGGCGCGGACCACGCAGATCTCGAGGTCGTAGTTCTGGAACATCTGGACGAGGTTGAAGGTGAACGAGTCGTAGTTGTCGATGACGAGGAGCCTGGCGCTCATGCTGTGGACCTGTCTCTCCCGAGGAATCGCCGCCGCGGTCGTTGCCAGAAGAATCGTCGACGCGGCGCTGCAGCATGGTGAAACCGCCATCGACCGGCAGGTACGTGCCGGTCATGAAGCGTGACAGGTCGCTCGCCAGGAAGATCACGGCACCGGCCATGTCCTCGGGCAACCCGTTGCGGCGCATCGGGCTCCGGGCCGCGATCGACTCCTTGACGTGCGGCGCCATCGGCATCGCCGCATCGGTCAGGGTGAGCCCGGGCGCGACCGTGTTGACCCGTACGCCGTGCGGGCCCAGCTCGGTGGCCAGCGATCGCACGAACGCGTCGACCGCGGCCTTGGCGGTGCTCTGCGCGAGGAACCCGTCGTTGCTGCGCTTCGAGCAGGTGCTCGAGATCGCGATGATGCTGCCGCTTCGGCGCCGCAGCTTCTCCGGGGCAACGGCCCGGCACGGGTGGAGGATCGCCTTGAGCTCGTCGCTGACCCTCCGGTCGAGATCCGCCCACTCGTACTCGAGGAAGGGCCGATGGCGGAAATGCATGTGCGCGTTCGCCACCAGGACGTCGATGTGCCCGAAACGATCGTGGACGGCGGCCACCATGCCGGCGACGTCGTCGGCGCGCGTCACGTCCGTCCCGAAGATCTCGGCGGTAGGTCGACGAAGGTGGTGCCGGACAGCCGGGCGGTGGCGGCTTCGTTGCCGCTGTCCCACCGGGAGGCGCTCCGGGGATGGTCCTCCCGGCCCGGCGGACGGCGCGCATCGGCCATCGGCTCGGTGGGCCGCCGCGGCGGTGTGCGCACTGATTCCTGCCGCAGCCCCCGGATGGTGTGCCCGGCGGCGCCACGAAGTTCCTTCCGGCTCGGCGCCGTGGCGCGGGGAGAGATCCGCCGCGGCCGTGCTCGCCCACGGCAATGATCGCCGCCTGCGCGCACAGCTGGCCCTGGTGCTTACCCGGTTGAGCGTCCGATCTTACGCGCCGGTGACGGTGCACTGTCCCCTGCAGAGAGACAATACCCACCACGCCGTGGTCGGCGGGGACCCGGCGGCACCCAGCCGGTGAGGTCGACGGGTGCGCGCCTGTCACGCTCCTCCGGTTGACCGGTTCATCAGCGCTGTCCGGTCGCCGTGCCCGGACCGGGTGCGGCCGGGACGCCGCCCGGCCGGTCATGCGGGATCCAGGCGGCCCATCGCCTGGATCGTGTCGGTCATCCGGGT
This sequence comes from Actinoplanes teichomyceticus ATCC 31121, assembly GCF_003711105.1. NCBI lineage: Bacteria > Bacillati > Actinomycetota > Actinomycetes > Micromonosporales > Micromonosporaceae > Actinoplanes > Actinoplanes teichomyceticus. The sequence continues at coordinate 6,421,712 of NZ_CP023865.1, read as the reverse complement.
GACCAGCTCGGCGGGGGCCAGGACCGGGACGCCCGCGCCGAGGCGAGCAGGCGCGGCACCGCGTCGGGTTCTCGGTACCAGCCGGGCGCGTCGAGGTGGAAGCGTGCCGGCCGCGGTGAGGGCTTCGACGTCGCGGTACACCGTCCGGGCGCTCACGTCGAGCTCAGCGGCCAGTCGGGCGGCCGCGGTCCTGCGGCAACAGCAGCAGGGAGAGCAGGCGGCTGGCACGCATCCGCGAGAGTCTGCCAGGACCCTGACAGAAGATGTCAGGGGTAGCCGGTCACGATCGCCGCATGAACGACTTCGACTTCCTCATCGGCTCCTGGAACGTGACCAACCGCCGGCTCTCGAACCTGTTCGCCGGCAGCGACCGGTGGGAGACCTTCCCCGGCACCAGTGTCTGCCGGCCGGTCCTCGACGGTGGCGGGAACACCGAGGAGATCGCTTTCCCGACCCTCGGCAGCCACGGCCTCACGCTGCGCCTGTTCGACCGTGACCGCAAGGAGTGGTCGATCTACTGGGCGAGCAGCCGCGCCGGCACGCTCTACCCGCCGGTGGTGGGAACCTTCACCGACGGCCGGGGCGACTTCTACGGCGACGACGTCCACGACGGCAAGCCGATCAGGGCTCATTTCATCTGGTCCGACATCACCTCCGACTCGGCACGATGGGAGCAGGAGTTCTCCGCCGACGGCGGACGGACCTGGGAGTCCAACTGGGTCATGACGTACCGCCGCGCATGACCGGAGGACGGCCGGCCTCGGCTACCGGCCCCGCACCACGACGACGATCTTCCCGGTGGGGTGGCCCTGGGCGAGCTCGCGGATGGCGGCGGCCGCGTCGGCCAGTGGGTACGTACGGCCGACGACCGGGGTCACCGCCCCGGACTCCAGCAGCGGGGTGAGCTCCTCCAGGCTCTGCCGGCCCTCGCGCGCGGTCACACCGCACACCCGGGCCGTGCCGAACCGGGAGAGCAACGGTGCGGCCAGCTGCCGCTGGAAGCCGCCGAGCCACCGTCCGCGCATGTGGCCACCGCCGACCAGGGCGATCGTCCCGCGCTCGGTGACGGCCCGGCGGAGCACCGGCAGCGGGCGGTTTCCCGCGGTGTCGATGACGGCGTCATGGCGCGCACCGCCGTCGGTGATCTCCTGGCGGGTGTAGTCGATGACGTGCTCGGCGCCGAGCGAGCGCACCAGCTCGGCCTTGGCCCCGCTGCAGACGCCGGTGACCACGGCGCCGGAGGCCCGGGCGAGCTGGACCGCGAACGTGCCGACGCCACCACCGGCGCCGATGACCAGCACGCGATGGCCGGCGCCGACCCGGGCGGCGCGGAGACTCTGCAGCGCCGTCACCGCGGAGACCGGCACCGCGGCCGCCTGCTCGAAGGTGAGACCGGCCGGCTTGCGTGCCAGCCGATGCTGCCGCGCGACCGCGTACTCGGCGAGCGAGCCGGTCCGGCACGTGCCGTACACCTCGTCGCCGGGGCGCAGGTCGGTGACGGCGGCGCCGGTCTGCGCCACGACGCCGGCGACGTCGCGGCCCAGGCCGGCGACGCGCGGCCGGCGCAGGCCGGCCGCCAGGCGTACGGCCAGGGGCCGCCCGGTCATGAAGATCCAGACGCCGGGGTCCACCGCGGCCGCACGTACCCGGACCAGCACGTCGTGCTCGCCGAGCGGGGGCCGGCTGACGTCTCGCAGTTCCAGAGCGTCCGCCGGGCCGTAGCTGTCGCGGACGATCGCTCTCATGACTGCTCCTCGGGGGTCTCCGGGTACTGGAACACGTCGTCGAGCGGGACCCCGAAGACCCGGGCGACCCGGAAGGCCACCTCCAGGCTGGGCGAGTACTTGCCCTGCTCGATGGCGTTGAGGGTCTGCCGGGTGACGCCGATGCGCTCGGCGAGGTCGGCCTGGGTCATCTCGTCGTGGGTGAAGCGCAGCGCGCGGATGCGGTTGGTGACCCGTGTCGGTTTCACCACTGCGGCACGCCCCTGCGGTAGACCACGACCTTGGCGACGCCGCCGAGGATCGCGGACAGCACGAAGCACAGGTAGACGACGTTGGCGATCCAGAACCGGTCCCACCCGGCCATCGCCATGAGCATCGCCGCGACCGCGCCGATCACGACGAACGACCGGCCGACGTGCTCGCCGAGCCGGCCGATCTCCCGGTCCCGCTCGTCGGTGGCCCGGGAGGCGCCCGGGGCCGTGTTCACGGCGGTCTCGGCGGCGATGGAGGCGGCGACGGCCAGACCGACGGTCCACAGCAGCGCATCGGTGTAGGGCACGTCGGGCAGCGCACGGTCGCCCAGGCGGCCGACGATGACGATCACATAGGCCGCGTAACCGAGTACGGCGACCACCAGCCTGATCCACACCCGCTTTTCTTCGTACGTCATCGGCGTCCCCTGCATGTCCAAGAAATTTGACACCGCCAAGGTAGCAATCTTTGACTTGGTGTACAAGAAATTTGACACCCGGGATCGGCGGCCGGCGGGCGGATCCCCTCGCCGCCTGCCGGCCGGCGGCGGCCCGCGCGTCGTCGACCTCGAAGGGGCGCATTGCGCCATCCCGGCCCGCCGACCGTGGTGGCCGGTGGGCTCCGGTGGCGGGGGACGAGTCGATGGTGTCAACCCGGGTTGACGGCCGGGCGCGTGTCAACTACGGTTGACGAATGAAGCGATTGTCAGGATCCGGTCGGACGTCGGCCATGCCGATCCAGCACGGCGACGAGGCGCTCGCGGCGCGGCTTCGCGCCCTCCTGGGCGACCGGCACCCGGTGGCCGCGGCCGCCACGATCTCCCCCGGACAGCAGCGGGTGGCGGGACTCGGCGCGGGCGCCGGGGCGGACTTCGAGATCGGCTCGGTCTCGAAGGGCGTGACGGGTCTGCTGTACGCCGACGCGCTGGCCCGCGGTGAGATCGACCGGACGGCGACCCTCGGCGACCTGTTGCCGCTCGGCGACTGCCCGGCCGCGCGTGTGACCCTGGCGTCGCTCGCCACCCATCACTCGGGATTGCCCAGCCTGCCCAGGTCGGCCGGGTTGGTGCGGCGCAGCGTGGCGCTGTGGCGGCACGGCGCCAACCCCTACGGCGACACCCTGGACCAGCTCATCGTCCAGACCCGGTCGGTGCCGGTCGGCAAACCGCGGGCACGGTACTCCAACCTCGGCTTCCAGTTGCTCGGCCACGCGATTGCGGCCGCCGCCGGAGCCAGCTACCCCGCACTCGTGCGCGAACGTGTCGCCGACCCGCTCGGCCTCGATGTCTTCTACGTTCCGGCGACCCCGGCGCAGTTGCGCCCCGACGCACTGACCGGCACGACCGGATTCGGACGCCACCGGCAGCCGTGGACCGGTGAGGCGGTAGGGCCCGCGGGTGGCATCCGCGCCTCGATCCAGGCGATGGCCCGCCTGGCCGCCGCGATGCTGGACGGATCGGCTCCCGGCCTCAGCGCTCTGGATCCGGTCGCGCGATTCGCCGGCAGTGCCGTCCGCATCGGGGCCGGATGGATCGCGCTGGAGCGCGACGGCCACACGGTCACCTGGCACAACGGCGGTACCGGGGGGTTCCGGGCATGGCTGGGGCTGGACCGGGCCGCCGGCGCCGGAGCGGTGGTGCTGACCGCGACGTCGAGGGGCGTCGACAGGTCCGGCTTCCGGCTGCTGGCGGAAACGGCCGGGCGGAACGCGTCACGGCCGCGGCGCTGAAGGCACGGCGGACGTCGTACCGGGAACCGGTCGTGGTCCTGAGCCGAGGTGGAGGGTTAAGATTCGCGGCCGATCGACAATTCTCGGCCCGGGTGCCGGTGACTGGCGTGTGGGTGAATGAGGACAGAGCAACGTACGGCTCGGCCGGCGCGGACCTGGATGGGCCGGCCGTGGGTGTGGGTGCTCGCGGTGGCGGCGCTCTTCTCGCTGGTCCAGCTCCCGTCGGCGCCGGGCAACTTCTATCCGGACTCCACCGAGTACCTGACCCAGGTCTACGGGATGCTCGGCGACAGCCGCGCCGAGGGCCGTGACCGGGCGATCCGCGCGTTCTGTGATCAGTACCGGCACAAGAGCCTGGTGCTCGATCCGGTCGGCTTCGACGCGAAGGCGGGCGCGAAGGCCGCCGGCAACTGCGTCAAGCGGCTGCACGCCCAGGACGACCAGGGCCCGGAGACCCGGTACGGCCCGGCGATCACCCGCGGCGCGTCGATCCCGTCCAGCCGGTACGAGGACATCTTCCTGTCCCGTCCCGGCGTGGCGGTGCTCTACCTGCCCGGCGTGGTGGCCTTCGGCCCGCGCGCCGGGATGTGGCTGACCACGCTCGCCTGGACGCTGCTCGGCGGCGTCCTGGTGTTTCTGCTGCTGCGCCGGCTCGGCGTGGCGCCGGGGGTGGCGGTGCTCGGTCAGGTGCTCTACCTCATCCTGCCGATACGGGTGTGGACGATGGCGCCGCTGTCCGAGGGCATCACCCTCGGCCTGCTGATGACCTGCCTGCTCGGCGCGGTGTATCTGCTCACCGGGGACCGCCGTCGCGGGTTGGCGCTGCTCGGGGCCGGCTTCGCGGTCGGCACCTTCGTGAAGTACTCCCAGTTCCTGCTCTTCGCCGCCGCCCTGGCCGGCGTCCTGGCCGTGGTCGTGCTGGTGCGCCGTCGCCGCGCCGGCGGCGGCGCCGACGGCGCGGCCACGCTGATCGGCGTGTCGGTCGCCGCGGCGGCCGCGATGTTCCTGGTCTCCAAGCTGCTCGGCTGGCCCGGGACCGCCGACACCATGCAGGACCTGCTCACCAACCACTTCCGTGAGCCGGACGTGGCCGACCCGCTCGGCGGCTGGCTGCGCACCAACCTGGACTTCTGGCGGAGCTGGCTCGCCGAGCAGCTCCAGGAGCCGTTCCTGCTGGTCGCCTGGGCCGCCGGGGCGTGGGGCGTGATCCGCTTCCACCGACCCGCCGGGTACGTGGTGTTCGCCGCCCTGCTGGCCGGTCTGGCGAACCAGATCGGCCACCCGAACGTCACCCAGGGCTCGCGGATCTACATCGCCGCCTGGCTGCTGGCGGTGTACGGGATACCGCTGCTGCTGCACACCCTCCTGACCCGGCGCCCGCCCGATGTTCTCACCGAACGCCAGCCCGTGGAGCCGGTCACCGAGGTCATCCCGCGCCAGTCCGGCCCCGCGCCGGCCCCCGACACGTGGCGGTCCCCGGCCGGCGGCGAGTGACGCCGCAGGCCGCCCCGAGCCGGTGCCGTGGCGCAGACGCCGGCCGGCAGGGCACGGGCACCGGCAGCGCCGGGTCCGCCGGCTCGGTCAGTCTTGCTGGCCCGGCAGCGGCGGGCAGTCGCGCGGCACGTTCCACCCCAGCAATCCGGTGGCCCGGTCGAGCCGGTCACCCACCACCAGACCGCCGCCGTCGACGATGTGGCAGGCGTACATGGCGTGGTCATGGCGGCTGTTGCGCATCTTGACCACGTTGAGGAAGCGGCCGACCTCGGCGCAGTGCTCGATGTAGCGCACCTGGATGACATTGTGGAACAGGTACATGAGCCCGGTGAGGGGATCCTCGACCGGGCCGAACGTCCGCGTCTCGCTGGTCACCCACAGCGATGCGCCGGCGGCGCGGACGATGCTCAGGAGGCTGCGCAGGTACGCCGGGAACCGTTTCGCCTCCCGCGCGGCGTGGGCCATCTCGGCAAGACTGTCGATGACGACGCGGTGGATCGAACCGTCGTCGACGGTGTGCCGGATCATCGAGGCGAGCACGTCCAGGTCGAGGTCCAGCGCGCCGACCGGGACATGGGCGATGACCAGCTGGTCCCGCTGCCGGGCGGTCCGGAAGTCCCAGCCGAAGCGGCCGGCCATCTCCTCCAGCTCTTCGAGGCTGTCCTGGAACGTGACGTAGAGGCACCGCTGCCCCTGCGCGATGCCCTCGGCGAGGAATCCGAGGCAGCCGATGGTCTTGCCGACCCCGGTGGGGCCGAGCACGACGGTGGCGTCACTGCTGGGGATGCCGCCACCCATCAGGTCGTCGAGGCCGCGGATGCCCGAGCGGATCCGCGGGCCGCAGCCGGGGATGTCGGTGGGCAGGAAGGACTCGATGCGGGGATGGACGCGGAGGCCGTCGCCGGTGATGTGCATGGTGTGGGTGCCGCCCAGCGGCCCGGCGCCGCGCATCTTGGCGACCCGCAGGCCGCGCCGGTCGACCGGTTCGCGGATCTGGTGGGACAGCAGGACGATGCCGTCGGCCAGGGTGAACTCGATGGCGGACCGCATGTCGTCGTCGCCGTACTCGCCGAGGAGCAGCAGGACGGCTCCGCTGTGCGCGACCCGGCTGGTCAGATCGTAGAGCGCGGTGCGCAGCGTCTGGGCGCTGACGAAGTCGCGCAGCATCATGATGCTGTCGATCACCACGAGCGCCGGCTCGTCGTCGAGCGCCTTGCGTACCACCTCGTTGATCAGCGGATCGATGTCGGTGGCGCTCCGGTCGCGCAACATGTCCCCGAGATGCACGTACTCCACACGCGGGCCCAGCGACTCGGGATCGAAGAACGAGAAGTCGCGCAGGTGCTCGACCAGCTTGGCGTGCGGCTCGGACAGGGTGGTGTAGTAGACGGCCTTGCGCTCGGTGGTGGCCGCGGCGAAGCAGATCTGCTGCGCCAGGACGGTCTTGCCGGTGCCGGGCGGCCCGGCCACGACCACCACCGAACCCGGTCGCAGGCCCCCGCCGAGTATCAGGTCGAGATCCGGAAGTCCGGTGCTCAGGGTTGTCATCGCCCGTCACGTCCTTCCGAGAGCAGGCGTTCAGCCGCTGCGACCAGTTGGGCGCGTTCGTAGGGTTTCGCCAGTGCGGCGTCGGCGTGCACGGCCAGGTGCCAGTCCGAGCTGACCGACAGGATCGGGATCGTCATGGTGGCCGGATCGGCTCGGAGCCGGCGGATGAGCTCCACGCCGTCCATCACCGGCATCATCACGTCGGTCACCACGAGATCGGGCCGGGCCTGCCGTACGGCGTCCAGCGCGGCGGCCCCGTTGCCGGCCTCGACGACCTGGTGCCCGGCGCGGGTGAAGATGCGTCGCATGAGGAAGCGCAGGTCGGGCTCGTCGTCGACCACCAGAATCGTCGCCACCGGTCCCGTCCCGTTCCTGGGGCTCCTCCCTCGCAGATCCTAGTGTCGAGGTGCCCGCCTCAGCTGCGGAATGCGGTATTCGTGCCGGGGGCTCGCCCCGGCGTGCGGCCGGCGCCGTCCTCAGCGTGCGCTCAGCGATCCCCCGGAATGCTGTGGCCGTGACGACCATGATCCCCGGATTGCGCCTGACCGTCGTCGAGTTCGCTGTCGTGCTGGCCTCGGTCGTGCTGGTGCTGGCCCGCTGGCTGCCGCCGGCCGCCCGCCGGCGTACCGCTGCCGGCGCGGCCGCCGTGGCGATCGCCGGGGCCGCCTGGACGATGCCGGGGCCGCGCTGGCAGATCCTGCTGGTGCTGGGTGCGGACCTCCTCGCCGGGATGGCGACCGGCGCGGTGTGGTTGCTGGGCCGGCGCACCGGCCGGGGCGGCCGGCGGGCCCCGCGGTGGCTGGCGTTGCCCGGCTCGCTGCTGGGTGTCGGGCTCGTGCTGGTGGGCGCGGTCGCGGCCGGGGCGTTGCCCGTGCCGACGTTTCCGCGGCTGTCCGGGCCGTCGGCGGTCGGCACCACGGTGGTGCAGTGGACCGACCCGGCCCGTGCCGAGGCGGCCACGCCGGACCCGGCGGACCGCCGTACCGTGGTGGTGCAGTTGTGGTATCCGGCGCGGCAGGTGGCGCCCGACACGCCGCGGGCGCGGTACCTGGGCCGCACCCGCCAGGAGGCGGACACCGTCGCCGCCGCGGTGGCCGGTTATCTCGGGGCGCCCGGCTTCCTGCTCGACGGGCCGACCCGCGCCCACAGTCACGCGGTGCTCGACGCCGCGCCCGCGGCCGGCCGCTTCCCGGTCGTGCTGTTCTCGCCCGGGCTCGGCGGGGTACGCACCCAGAACACGGCGTGGGCCGAGGACCTGGCCAGCCGTGGCTACCTGGTGGCCGGTATCGACCACCCGTACGACTCGGCCGCGGTGGTGCTCGCCGACGGGCGTACCGTCGCAACCCGCATCGCGGCCAGCGGCGATCCGGACGAGGACGACCGCAGGAGAATCTCCTGGGCGACGGTGCGGGCGGCGGATCTCAGCTTCGTCCTCACCCAGCTCGGCCGCCTCGACTCCGGTGAGCTCGCCGGACCTCTCACCGGGCGGCTCGACACCGCGCGGGCGGCGGCGACCGGCCATTCCCTGGGCGGTGCCGCCGCCATGCGCGCCGCCCAGCGGGATCCGCGATTCACCGCGGTCATCAACCTGGACGGCGGCCTGGACGCCGACCAGGGCCCGCTGCGCCAGCCCGTGCTCGTGCTGACCCACGCGGTCCAGGACCAGGCGGACGCCGACTACGTCGCGCGGGTGGCGAAGGTGCTCGACGGCGGCCGGGCGACCGGCTACCGGCTCAGCGTGCCCGGCAGCGCCCACCTCACCTTCACCGACGCCCCGCTCTACCTGCCACCGGTCCGTGCGCTGGTGGGTTCACTGGGCGCGGTCCACAGTGTCCGGATGACGGCGGATACCAGCGCCGCGTTCCTCGACGCCACCCTGTACGGCCACGCCGCCGACCTGACCACCACGCTGGCGGAACACGGCGACCTGACGGTGCACCGGCCCGCCGGGTGACGGCGGGCCGGCCGGCCGCGCAGCGGTCAGCAGGAGACCTTGGTGCGGCCCTTCTTGTTTCCCCACTTGCACGTGTCGTGGGTCTTGCCGGCCTTCGTCTTCAGGGTGGCGGTGTCGCCGGTGTTGTTCCAGACGTAGTTACCGGAACCCCAGTACAGATGGGCCCTGGTGTTCGTGCCCTTACCGGTGTGCAGGTAGATCTTGCCGCCCTTGCCGGCGATCGTGACGTTGCCGAACGTGTACGTCCGGGACTTGTCGACGATCTTCCAGCCCGTCAGCCTGACCGGCTTGCTGCCGGTGTTGACCAGGGCGATCCACTCCGCGTTCAGCGACTTGTTGGTACGGGTGTCCTTGCCCGGCGAGTCGTACTGCGTGGAGTGGAAGCGCAGGGCCGGGGCGGCCTGGGCCGGGGTGGTGGTGGCGACGATCCCGCAGGCGGTGAGGGCGAGAGCGCCGACGACGGATGACAGTGTGCGCATGACCAGGTCTCCCAGGAGGCTCGATGGAGGAGACCGATTGTGGCGGTCATGGGCCGCGCCGTCCGGTCCGGCGGGTCGCGTGTCCGGTTGGGATCAGCTGCCGGGACGGCGGCGCGCGCGACCGATCGGCCGATCGGCCGGCGCTGAAGGTAGGAGAAGGGCACCGCGCGCCGCCGTGACCCGCGCGCGTGCTCCGGGGCGAGGCGCCCTCACCCCAGAGAGGACGGCGGTAGCGAGCCGAGGGCCCATTCCACCGTGACGGTCACCGCCAGCTGCTGCCGGCCCGGCTCGATCGGGACCGGCGAGTAGGCCGCGGCCATCCGGTCCTGGTTGTCGAAGTATCCGCAGCTGAGCGGCACCTCGCTCACCCGGATCACCCGGCCGAGCGGCCGGCCGGCCTGACCGGCGTACAGGGCGGCCTTTCCGCGGGCGTCGGCGAACGCCTTCCTGCGGGCCTCGGCGAGCAGCGCGGCGTCGTTCTCGATGGTGAACGACACGCCGTTCAACCGCGCCGCGTCACCGCCCGCCGCGACGGTCGCGGACATGAGCGCTCCGGCGCCCGCCAGCTTCCGGATCTTCGCGGTGAGGCCCTGGTTCACGGTGTAGCCGGTGATCTGTCCTTTGTCGTTCTGCTTCGCGCTGATGTTGACGTTGGACGTCTGGAGGTCGGCTCGGGCCACCCCGCCGCCGACGAGCGTGTCGCGCATCCGGGTCGCGGCGGTGTTGGCGCTTTCCAGGGCCTCGCCGACCGTGGCGGCGGTGGTCTCCGCCGCGAAGTTCGCGATGAGGGTGTCCGGCTCGCCGTACACCACGCCGGTCCCGGTCACCAGGACGCTTCCCCGGCTCTGCGCGGTGGACGGGCAGTCCGCCGCGGCGCTGGTCGAGGCGGCTGCCGGGCGGCCGTCGAGCAGCCCGGAAGAGAGCGCGACGACGGCCGCCAGCATGACCGGCACCGGCCCGATGGCTCGTGATCGATTCATTTTCCCCACCTTTGAGGCGATATTTGCCTCCTATTTAAGGCGGCCGGGCCGTCGGCCATCCGGTGTTCCGCACATCCGGCGCGTCGGGTCGGGGCATGCGGCATCCGGTGATGCGGGCGTTGCCTGCGAGCCGCCGGTTCCCCGCCCGGCCGCGTGCCGGCTGCCGACGTGACCGTGTCCGACCGGGACCGGTTCCCGGGACGGGTGGCGGTGTGCCGGTCGCCGCAGCCGTGCGGCCGGCGGCGCGCGTCACGGTCGCGCCGCGGCGGCCGCCGGCGGGCGGTGCGCGAGACCCTCGGGGATCCGGACGACCACGGTGGTCCCTTGTCCGTCGGCGGGGGCCAGCGCGATGGTGCCGTGGTGACGGGCGGTGATCGCCGAGCACAGCGCGAGCCCCAGCCCGGCGCCGGGGATGGCGTGCTGGACGGCGTTCGGCGAGCGGTAGAGCCGCCGGAAGACGTGGTCGCGGTCGGCGGCGGGGATGCCGATGCCGGTGTCGGTCACGCTCAGCTGGGCCACCCCGTCGCGGGTCTGCAGCGCGACCTCGACGCGGCCGCCGTCGATGCAGTACTTGACGGCATTGCTGAGCAGGTTGTCGACGAGCTGCCGGAGCCGGTGCGCGGAACCGGACACCGGCAGGTGGTCGGGCAGCGCGGTGTGCACCGTGATGCCCAGGTCGGCGGCGCGCCCGGCGGCGGCCGTGCACGCGTCGCGGACCAGGTGCGCCAGGTCGACCGGTTGCCGGTCCAGCTCGATGTGCCCGGAGTCCAGCGCGGCCAGGTCGAGCAGGCCGTCGATCACGTTGCGCATGTGGGCGGTGTTGCGCCCGATCATGTGGATCAGGTCCTGCACCTCGCCCACCGGGGTGTCCGGGTCGATGTCCTCGAGCAGCCCGGTGGACGACAGGATCGACGTCAGCGGAGTGCGCAGCTCATGACCGGCCAGCGCGATGTACTCGTCCTGCGCGCGGGTCAGCTGCTGCGCCAGGTCGTCGGCGCGGCGGCGCTGGACGAACTCGCCGATCTGCGCGGCGACTCCGGAGAGCAGGGCGACACAGGAGGCGTCCTGCGTGGCCGGGCTCGCCCCGAACGCGGTGAGCGCGCCGATGGCCCGGTCACCGCCGTGCACCGGCACGGCCAGCGCGGTGCGCAGCCCGCAGCGCAGGGCGGTGGCCTCCGACAGCGGCGCCGGGTCGGTGGCGGCGTCCGGCACCCACACCGGCTCGTCGCGGTCCCAGGCGGTGCCGGCCAGGCCGAAGCCGCGGCTGATGCTCGCCGGCACGGTGACCGTCGTGGGGTGCTCCGGGGACGTCCACGTGCCGACCGGGTAGAGCAGGCCGGTGAGGTCGTCGGCCAGCCACAGCTCGGCGTGCGCCCAGCCCAGCGTGGTGATCACGGCCTCGAGCACCGCGGGTGCGGCGGCGGCGGTGTCGGTCGCGGCGGCGAAGACGCGGTGCACGGCGAGTTCGGTGTCGCGGAACCGCTCCGCCCGGCGGCGTTCGGTGATCTCGTGCGAGGCGGAGACCGCGCCGAGAAGCTCACCGGTACGGCTCAGGATCGGGTGGGCGTGCGTGGAGTACCACTTCTGCGATCCGTCCCGGCCGACCATGATGCCGTTCACGCCGCGGACGTGCTCGCCGTTCAGGGCCCGGATCAGCGGCATCTCGCCCACCGCGAACGGCTCCCCGCCCGGGTGCAGCGCCCGCAGGCGCGCCGCCCACTCGCGCGGCGTCAGGCTGGGGTCGGCGTCGCTGCCCAGGGACTCCCGCATCGCCCGGTTGAACATCACCAGCCGGCCCTCCGGGTCGCACGCCGCCACGCCGGTGTCCAGGCTGTCCAGCAGGGCCTGCAGGAACAGCTCCTGCCGTTCGAGGTCGCGGGTGGTCTGCTCGGCCTGCTCGTTCGCCCGGGACAGCCGGGCGGCGTGCACCTGAGCGGCTATCTCGGTCGCCGCGACCGCGGCCAGGTCGTCGAGCAGGAGCAGGTCCTCGGCGGACCACTGCCGCGGCGCCGTGTCGCCCACGCAGAAGGCGCCCAGCAGGGTGCCGTCGGGGGCGCGCAGCGGGTTGCCGGCGTAGGCGACCAGGGACCACTCGGTGACCGCCAGGTTGTCGCGCAGCCGCGGGTCGCCGCGGGCGTCGGCGACCACCAGCGGGGCGTCCGCGTCGACGACGTGCTGGCAGAAGGAGTACGTCAGCGGGGTCTGCCGGGCCGACGCCCACGGCTCGGGTATCCCGCGCACGCTGGCGAACCACTGCCGGTCGTGCTCCACGACGCTGGCCAGGGAGACCGGGACGTCCAGCAGCCGTGCGGCCATCGCGGTCAGCCGGTCCAGGCCCGGTGACACCGACTCGGTGGCCAGGCCCATCGAGCGCAGCACGGCCAAGCGACGCGGATCGGTGACCCGTCCGGCTGCCTCCGGAGCCGGGGCCGGGATCAGCGTCATGCCGTCACCACCCCTCGGACCCACCGGCGGCCCGGTGAGCGCCGCGCGCCGCGGGTCATCCCTTCCATACTGGCATAACCAGGGCAAACAGCGCTGACGATCGCTGGATGACGAGTACGCTTCCGGAGGAGAGCTGCGGCTGCGATACCGAACACCGACCGAGAGGTGGGACGTGAGGTGAGCGTGGAAAGCCCCGGTGTGCGAGCGGACAGCGGTGGCCGGGGCATGCTGCTGACCGACGAGCACGGGCAGCCGGCGCCACCGCCACTGGACGCCTACGAGGTGCTCAACGGCGAACGGATCCCGGATCTGGACGCGATCGTCGACCTGGCCGCGAAACTGTGCGACGTGCCGGCCGCGGTCATCAACGTGCTGACCGCCGACCGCCAGATCCAGATCGCGGCCGTCGGCTTCGAGCGGTCGGCGTGCCGCCGCGAGGACGCCATGTGCTCGATCACCGTGGTCAGCCCCGACCCGGTCGTCGTCTCGGACGCCCGGACCGACCCCCGGTTCGCCGACAGCCCGTTCGTCACCGGGGTCATCGACACCATCCGGTTCTACGCCGCCTCCCAGCTGCGCGGCCCGGCCGGGCACGTGCTGGGCACGCTGTGCGTGTTCGACCACCGGCCGCGCACCCTGACCATCGAGCAGAAGGCCGCGCTCGACAAGCTCGCCGTCCTGGTCGTCGACGTGCTGGAGCTGCGCCGCCGCACCCGCCAGCTGGAACACACCCTCATCGCGCGCGATCAGGTGATCGGCGAGCTGCGAAGGCTGCGCGCGGAGCTGGAACGCTCGAACGACGCGCTGCTGCGCTTCGCCGGAACCGTCGCCCACGACCTGCGCAGCCCGCTGATGAGCATCTCCGGGACGGCCACGCTGCTCGCGGAGGAGGCGTACGAGAACGATCCCGACGCCGTCGCCGCCGACGCCCAGACGATCGCGCGGGCCGCCCGGCGGATGGGCAACATTCTCAACGACCTGCTCAGCTACGCCGGGGTGGGCGGGCAGACGCGGCGCTGCCGGGTGCAGCTCAGCGATCTGGTCGGTGACGTCCTGGAGGACCTGCGCGCCGACATCACCGCGGCGCACGCCACCGTGCACACCGGTGACCTGCCCACCGTCGAGGCCGACCCGACCCACATCCGGTTGCTGGTGCAGAACCTGCTCAGCAACGCGCTCAAGTTCCGCCACCCCGACCGGCCCTGCCGGATCAGCGTCGACGCCGCCGTGCGGCCACACGAGTGGATGCTCCGGATCAGCGACAACGGCATCGGCATCCCGGCCGCCCAGCGTGACGACGTGCTACGGCCCTTCGTGCGGCTGCGCAGCGACCTGCCGGGGCACGGCATCGGCCTGGCCACCTGCGCGGAGATCCTGCGCACGCACCACGGCCGGCTGGACATCGGCGACACCCCCGGCGGCGGCACGACCTTCATCGCCACGATCCGCCACCCGGGACCGGGCCAGGGTGAGAACCGGGAACCGGGCGGCGCCGACGCCGAGCGGGCCGCCCGGGCGGGGATCCCGGCCTCGGGATAGATAGCCGAGCGGGCCGGGCTTGCCGGGCCCGGCCCGCGCCCCGCGCGGTCGCGCCGGGTCACGCGCGGGTCCGGCCGCTGGACGCGGTGAGCCGGGGCTGCCCGGTGGCGCCGGGTCACGCGTGGGTCCGGCCGCTGGGCGCGGTGAGCCGGGGCTGCCCGGTGGCGCCGGGTCACGCGTGGGTCCGGCCGCTGGGCGCGGTGAGCCGGGGCTGCCCGGCGGCGCCGGCCTCAGCGCAGCCAGACGACGATCCCGGTGAGGTCGTGCAGGACGGCGGCCACGCCGGCGCGAACCGCGTCGCCGCAGCGCTGCGCGGTGAAGGAGGCCGGGTCGTAGGTGGACGCGGACCCGAGGCCCTCGCCGCGGAACGACGCGCCGGCCCAGTCGGCGGCGGTGACGTTCTCGGTCGGCTCGGCCAGCTCCGCCCCCACCACCAGGAACTGCTGGTCCAGGTGGTTGGCGGTGACCAGGGCGAGCGGGTCCACCAGGCCGTCACCGGCGCTGACGATCAGGTCGGGGGACATCCGGACCGCCTCGGCGATGTCCGGGACCGGGTCGGCCGGGTCGGCTTCGACGGTACGCAGCTCGGCCCGCTCCGCCGCGGCCCACGACCGCACCGCGCTGACCAGCGCCCGCGTCGGCGCGTCGGCGCCGGTGGTGAGCAGCACCACCCGGTAGCCCGCCGGCGGGTGCACGGCCGACCACGAACCGGGGGCCGGGGTGATCGTGCTCTCCGGCGCGGGCGTGGCCGACGGGGCGAGGAATCCCGGCCCGAGCGAGCCGGCCGGGGTGGGCGGCGCGTGCGGCCGCGACCAGTCGTCGCCGGCGCCGCAGCCGGTGACCAGGATCGCCGCGGCGACGAGCGCGGCGGCGGTACGGAACGGGTGGCGCACGGTGCGTCTGCCTCACGGGTCGAGCCGATGATCACCCTTACTACACCGGGACCGGCCGGTTCCGGCGTGCCCGGGGGACCTTGTCGTCAGCGGTTCGCCGGCTGTCTTGATCTTGTTAACCGGAGACGTGCACGGTGCTCAGGCCACTTGCGAAGGAGCCATCTTGCGTACCGTTGCCGCCGCCGTCCTGGGACTCGCCGCCGCGGCCGGCGTCCTGCTGAGCGCCGGGCCGGCGCTCGCGCACGGCTTCAGCTCCACCGTCTACGTCGACGTGACCGCGGGCGACGCGGGTCACGTGCGCACCGCGGTGGAGCTGGAGTACGACCTGTACATCGTCTCGGCCGCGGACTACGGCCGCGACGACGCGCTGTTCCGGGCCGGCACCGACGCGTTCGAGGCGGCGCACGACGCGGCCATGGGGGCGGCGCTGAACGCCCACCGGGACGCCGCGCTGCGGTACGTCACCGAGCGGTTCGCGGTCAGCGCGGCCGGCGCGGCCTGCACCGCCGCCCCGGCCGGGGACTTCACCGTGGGCGGCCGGGAGGGGGTGCCGTACGCCCGGGTGGTGCTGCAGTGGAGCTGTCCGCGGCGGGCGGACACGCACCAGGTGCGCAGCGCGCTGTTCCCGGACCACGAGACGTACGTCAAGGGTGTCAAGACCATCGTCACGTACCGCCTGGACGGCCGCGCCGGCAGCGCCGTGCTGGATGCGACCCGGCCGTCGTTCTCCACCGGTCAGCCGTGGCAGCGCCGGTTCGGCGAGTTCTTCCGGCTCGGCGCCGAGCACCTGCTGACCGGCGCCGATCACCTCCTGTTCCTGCTGGCGCTGATCGCCGGTTCCCGGCGGCCGCGCGAGATCGTGCTGGCCGCCACCGCCTTCACGGTGGCGCACTCGGTGACGTTCATGCTGGCCGCGCTGGGTCTGGTCGAGGTGCCGGCCGGGATCGTGGAGCCGGTGATCGCGCTGTCGATCGCCGTGGTGGCCGCCTGGCACCTCGCCGCCGGGTCGCGGGCCGGCTCCCGGGGCCGGGCCGGCTGGGGACGGCTGGGCGTGGTCTTCTGCTTCGGGCTGGTGCACGGTCTCGGGTTCGCCGGCGCGCTCGGCATCGACGAGGCG
The DNA here is from genome assembly GCF_003711105.1 of Actinoplanes teichomyceticus ATCC 31121. Classification (NCBI taxonomy): domain Bacteria; kingdom Bacillati; phylum Actinomycetota; class Actinomycetes; order Micromonosporales; family Micromonosporaceae; genus Actinoplanes; species Actinoplanes teichomyceticus. The sequence goes on along the minus strand of NZ_CP023865.1, from coordinate 6,405,559 downwards.
TTCTCCTGGACGCTGCTCTGGTCGTTGCTGGTGTTCAACGTCGGCATCGAGACCGTCCAGTTGGCGCTCATCGCGGCCGTCTTCCCGGTGCTGGCCGGGCTGCGGCGCGGGTGCCCGCGGGTGGGGCGTTGGCTGACCGGCGCCGTTTCGGTGGGTGTGTCCGTGATAGGACTGATCTGGTTCGTCCAGCGGACGCTCGGCGGCTGAGGACTTCCGGTGGGCGCCGCCGGTGATCTTGATCTTGTTCATGCCCGGTTCATGGCGCCGGACCAGCTTGATCATGCCTCCCGGAACTTTCCCATCGGGAAGCGATCTCTCTCATCAGGAAAAGGAACGGAAACCGATGAGAACCAATCACCGGCGCCGCGTGTCCGCAGGGGCCATCGCGGTGTTCCTCGGTGTGTCGGTCGCCCTCGGCAGTGGCCTGACCGCCCCCGCCCGCGCGGCCGACACCACGGCGGTCTCCGCCGTCATCCTGGGCGTCGGCGCCAACGAGGCCCAGCGCATCGTCACCTGGTACACCAGCGCCGACACGGCACAGCAGGTGCAGCTCGCGCCGACCGCCGAGCTCGGCGCCGGCGGCGAGTTCCCGGCCGGCGCGGTGACCTTCGCCGCCACCGGCACGGCGAACATCGCGAGCAGCGGCGGGTACAACCGCCACGCGACCCTCACCGGGCTGCGGGAGAACACCTCGTACACGTACCGGGTGGGCGCCGAGGGTGGCTGGTCGGCGGCGTACACGTTCCGGACACGGGACTTCGAGGGCGACTACGACTTCCTGTTCTACGGCGACCCGCAGATCGGCGCCTCCGGCAACCTGGCCAAGGACCAGGCCGGCTGGGTGGACACGCTGGAGGTGTCGCTGGCCGCCAACCCGGACGCCGAGCTGCTGGTCTCCGGCGGTGACCAGGTCGAGAACGCCAACACCGAATCGCAGTGGAACGCGTTCCTGGCCTCCGATCGGCTGCGCCAGTACCCGTGGGCGGCCACCATCGGCAACCACGACGTCGGCGGCAAGGCCTACGAGCAGCACCTGTACACGCCGAACACGGACCGCTCGGCGGCGTACTACGCCGACGGCAAGGGCGTCACCACGTCCGGCGGCGACTACTGGTACATCTACAAGGACACCCTGTTCATCGACCTGAACAGCAACAGCTACGCCGCCTCGCAGGGCGGCGGCGGGGACGCGGCGCACGTCGCGTACGTCACCGACGTGATCGACAGGCACGGCGCCGAGGCGAAGTGGACCGTGCTGGTCTACCACCACTCCATCTACTCGGCCGCGGCGCACGCCAAGGACGCCGACAACAAGGTGCGCCGGGTGGACTTCCCGACCACCTTCTCCAAGCTCGGCGTCGACCTGGTGCTGCAGGGTCACGACCACGTGTACACCCGCAGCTACCTGATCAAGAACGGCGCCAAGGCCGACCCCGCCGAGCAACCCGGCCAGTCCGACGTGTTCGCCGGCCCGGGCGGCGTGCTGTACGTGACCGCGAACTCGGCCTCGGGCTCGAAGTACTACGACATCAGCAGGCCGGACAGCAGCGGGACCAGCGGCGCGGGCAACGGCGCCGACCCGCGGAAACCGGAGAACTACTGGTACAACTCCGTGCAGAACCAGGAGCACGTGCGCTCGTACGTCAAGGTCCAGGTGCGCAACGACAAGCTGGTCGTCGAGAACGTCCGCAGCGGCACGTGCGCCGCCCCGAACGCCTCGGTGGAACTGGGCAGCTCGTGCGGCAACGACGCGGCCACCCAGGGCGTGGGCACCATCGTCGACCGGGTGACGGTGCATCCGTACCACGGCGACGGCCAGGACATCCAGGTCAACGTCCCGGCCCTGGCGCCGGGCGAGTTCGGCTGGACCGTGAACGGTCAGAACTCCCTGGTCGACCTGGGCACCGCGACCGAGAACCCGAACCAGAACTACCTCACCGCGGCCGGCAGGATCAACCCGATCCGGGTGACGGACAGCCGGCGTACGCTCTCGCCCTGGTCGCTGTCGGCCGGGGTGGGCGACTTCACCGACGCCGGCAAGTCCTTCTCCGGCTCGTACCTGGGCTGGTCGCCGTACCTGGTGACGCGGGGCGCCGGCGCGGTCGCCGGTGACCCGGTCCCGTCCGGTTACGTCGACGGCGGCAAGGGCCTCGCCCAGCCCAGCGTGCTCGGCTCGGCCGCCCAGGGGCACGCCCGTGGCTCCGCGGTGCTCGGCGCCGGCCTGGACCTGAGGGTCCCGGACAGCGTCGACAAGGGCAACTACCGCACCACCCTGACGATCACTGCGCTGAGCAGCTGACGTTCCCGCTCGAAGGGCGGGGCGTCCCGGCGCCCCGCCCGCCGTACCCGTGCAAGGAATCCCACATGCGTCGCACCGTTGCCCTGCTGGCGGCCGTCTCCACGGTCCTCGGCCTCACCGCCGGCCCCGCCCTCGCCCAGGAGGGTGACGTCGCCTGGGCGGTCCGCACCGCGTCGAACACCTACGGCAGCGACCGGTCCAGCTACAGCTACGCCGTCAACCCCGGCGGCTCGGCACGCGACAGCCTGGTGGTGGCCAACCGGGGCGCCGGCCCGCTGCGCCTGTCGGTGTACGCCGCCGACGGCCTCACCACCGCCGCCGGCCAGCTCGACCTGCTCCCCCGGGACCGGCCGTCCCGGGGGGTCGGCGCCTGGGTCGAGCCCGCCACCGGCACGGTGACCGTCCCGGCCGGGCGGACCGTCGAGGTGCCGTTCACGGTGAGCGTCCCGGCCGATGCCACGCCCGGCGACTACGTCGGTGGCATCCTCACCTCGCTGGCCCCGCCGGACCCGACCGCGCGGGTCGCCGTGGAACGCCGGCTGGGCATCAAGATCAAGCTGCGGGTGGGCGGGGACCTGGCGCCCGCGCTGGCCGTCGAGGACCTGCGGGTCGACTGGCACGGCTCGGCGGCGGCCGAGGGCGACGCCCGCGTCACCTACACCCTCCACAACACCGGCAACGCGGTGCAGTCGGCGCGGCAGGCGGTCACGCTGACCGGGCCGTTCGGCTGGTTCCGCACCGATGCCACCGCGATCGCCGCGCCGCCGCAGCTGCTGCCGGGGGAGCGGTGGCGGGTCACCGTGCCGGTCGCCGGTGTCGCGCCGGCCGTCCTGCTCACCGCGACCGCCACGCTGACCCCGCTGGTCACCGACGAGTCCGGCTCGACCACGGCGTTGCGGCCGGTCACCGCGAGCGCGCACGCCTGGGCCCTGCCGTGGGCGCTGACCGTGCTGCTGATCGCCGGGCCGGCGGCCGTCGCGGGCGGTGTGGTGCTGACCCGCCGCCACCGGCGGCGCCGCACGGCGCGCGAGCAGGCCCGGATCCAGGCCGCGGTCGCCGAGGCGCTGCGCGGGAAGGCCGAAGCGGTGTGAGCCGACCGGGGCCGCCCCGCGCCCGGGACCGGCGCGGTCCGGTGTGACCGGGTCCGGCCCCGGTGGGACCGGCCGGGGCGGCCTCGCCGTTCCGCGTGCCCTACTGCCGATAGGTGGACAGGAAGGTGCGGATCCGGCCGATCGCGTCGTCCAGCACGTCGGTCGGGGCGAGGAAGACCAGGCGCAGGTGGTCCGGGGTGTCGATGTTGAAGCCGGTGCCGTGCGAGATCAGCAGGTGCTGCTGCTCGAGCAGGTCGATCACCAGCCGCTCGTCGTCGTGGATCTTGTGCACCGCGGGGTCGAGGCGCGCGAAGAGGTAGAGCGCGCCGGCCGGCTTCACGCAGTCCACGCCGGGGATCGAGACCAGCTGGCGCCAGGCGTGGTCGCGCTGTTCCAGCAGGCGGCCGCCGGGCCGGATCAGCTCCTCGATGCTCTGGTAGCCGCCGAGCGCGGTCTGGATGGCGTGCTGGGCGGGCACGTTCGGGCAGAGCCGCATGTTGGCCAGCAGCTGCAGACCGTCCAGGTAGTCCGAGTCGACGCCGGTGAACCCGCTGGTGGCCAGCCAGCCGGAGCGGAAGCCCGCGGCCCGGTGGGTCTTGGACAGGCCGCCCATGCTGACCACCGGCACGTCCGGGGCGAGCGAGGCCAGGGTGTGGTGCACCGCGCCCTCGTAGACGATCTTGTCGTAGATCTCGTCCGCGAAGATCATCAGGCCGTGCCGGCGGGCCACCTCGATCATGCCGAGCAGCGTCTCCTTCGAGTACACCGCCCCGGTCGGGTTGTTCGGGTTGATCACCACGAGGGCGCGGGTGCGCTCGGTGACCCCGGCGGCCAGGTGCTCCAGGTCGGGAGCCCAGTCCGCGCTCTCCTCGCAGCGGTAGTGCACCGCCCGGCCGCCGCACAGGTTCACCGCACCGGTCCACAGCGGGTAGTCCGGGCTCGGCACCAGCACCTCGTCGCCGGAGTCCAGCAGCGCCTGCAGCACCATCACGATCAGCTCCGAGACGCCGTTGCCGAGCAGCACGTCGTCCGGCTGCACGCTGATCGCGCCCCGGGTCTGGTAGTGCTGGGCGACCGCGACCCGGGCCGAGTAGATGCCGCGGGCGTCGCTGTAGCCCTGCGCGTCGATCAGGTTGTGCACCACGTCGGCGACGATCGGCTCGGGCGTGGCCAGCCCCCACGGGGCCGGGTTGCCGAGGTTGAGCTTGAGGATCCGGTGCCCGGCGGCCTCCAGCTCCTGTGCCCGGCGCAGCACCGGGCCGCGGATGTCGTACCGGACACTTCTCAGCCGCTGCGCCTGCCGCATCGGACCCTCCTCAACTCCGGCGTACCCGGGGAACGATGCCAGCACGGTGCGGGATTGACCACCGGTTACCGCGGGATCGTCCCGGATGGTGAGCAGGGACGGGTGGATCAGCGGCGGCCGGCCGCCATCGCCGCCACCCCGGACATCAGCAGGTCGATGCCGAAGGTGAAGTAGCGCTCCAGGTCGGGCGCGTGCCGATAGGTCTTCGCAAACTGGATCATCATGGGGAACCGGTCGGCGGGCAGGCACTCCAGCTGCACGCGCCGCTGCCGGCGCCACTCGTCGGCCGCCTCGGCCGGCACGCCGGCCGGCCGGTCCGGCTGCCCGGCGACCAGGCCCATCGCGCCGCTCAGCAGGTACGTCGCGATCCAGTACGACTCCTCGACGTCGAATCCGGCGTCGGCCAGCAGGACGAGGGTGTCGTTGGTGGCCCGGGTGAAGCTCTCCGTGCGGGTCTTGTCGCACGCGTGCAGCAGGTCGGGCAGGCACGGGTGGGCGCGCATGACGCCGATCATGGCCTCGACTATCGCGCGCAGCTGCCGCTGCCACGGATCGCCGGCGCTGCGGCTGGCCCGCACGTCGCGCAGCACGTGGTCGACGACGCCGAGCAGCAGCTCGTCCTTGTTCTTGAAATGCCAGTACAGCGCCATCGGGGTGACCCCGAGCTCCTTGGCCAGACGGCGGATGGTGATGGCGTCCAGGCCCTCCTCGTCGCCGAGGCGCAGGGCGCGTTCGGCGACGGTCGCCTTGCTGAGTCGTTCTGCCGGGGTCACTTGACAACCATACAACGTACAGGTCTCATGTACGGGGTACATGTACGTCGTACAAGTACTTCGTATAGGGGAGTGGGATGGACAGGAACCGTCGGTGGTGGGCGCTGGTCGCGGTGGCGCTCGGAACCTTCATGACGTACCTCGACAACAACGTGGTCAACGTGGCGTTGCCGTCGATCCAGCGGGAGCTGCACCTGAGCATCTCCGGGCTGGAGTGGATCACCAGCGCGTACATCCTGGTCTTCGCCGGCCTGCTGCTGGCCGGCGGCCGGGTCGCCGACGTCCTGGGGCACCGGACGGCGTTCCTCGCCGGCCTGGTCGTCTTCACCGCGGCGTCGGTCGCCGCCGGCCTGGCCGGCAGCCAGGAACTGCTGATCGGCGCCCGGGCCGTACAGGGTGTCGGCGCGGCGCTGCTGTCCCCGGCGGCGCTGGCGCTGCTGCAGGAGCTGTTCCCGGACCCGAAGGAGCGCGGCACCGCGATCGGGATCTGGGGCGCGGTCGGGGCGCTCGCGCTGGCCGTCGGCCCGTTCACCGGCGGCCTGCTCAGCGAGCACGCCTCCTGGGGCTGGATCTTCCTGATCAACCTGCCGATCGGCGTGGCGACCGTGGCCCTCTCGATGATCAGCATGCCGGCCGGGCGCGCCGTGGCGGTCCGGGCCCCCGGCGCCTGGCGGCGCCTCGACCCGCTCGGCGTGGCCGCGTCCTCGCTCTCGCTGTTCGCCCTGACCTACGCCCTGATCGAGGGGGACGCCGAGGGCTGGACCTCCGGCCTGATCCTGGGCTCCTTCGCGGTCGCGGCGGTGGCCGCGCTGGCGTTCGTCATCCAGCAGAGCCGGTCCGCCGACTCGATGGTGAACCTGTCGTTCTTCCGGCTGCGGATGTTCACCGGCGGACTGCTGGCCACGGGCCTGTGGGCGTTCGGAGTCTTCGGCATCTACTTCTACATGGCCATCTACCTGCAGAACGTGCTCGGCTTCTCGCCCACCGAGGCGGGCGCCGGGTTCATCCCGCTGGCCCTGATCACCGCGGTCGGCGCCATCCTCGCGCCACGCCTGGAGACCCGCTTCGGCGTCGCCCGGGTGACCGCCTTCGGCCTCGCGACGATGGCCGCGGCGATCGGCGGCATCGCCGGGTACGGCGAGGGCACCACCTACCTCGACCTGCTGCCCTGGTTCGCGCTCTACGGCGTCGGCGGCGGCCTGCTCATCCCGCTCAGCAACGTGGTGGTCGGCGCCCTCCCACCCGAGCGGGCCGGCATCGCCTCCGGCATGCTGAACGTCTCCCGTGAGGTGTTCGGCCTGCTCGGGGTCACCGTGCTGGGCGCCATCCTGAGCAACCGGGCCGGCGCCGCCGCCGGGGCGCAGCTGCACCGCTTCCTCGCCGGCTACCAATTCTCCCTGATCGTGGCGGCGCTGCTGGTCGCGGCCGGGATCCCGGTGAGCCTCTGGATGCTGCGCCGGCGGCGCACCCCGGACCGCGCGGTGTCCCCGATCCCTGTTCTTGAGACGGTCTGACGCCCGCCCCCGGAGGAGCCGGACCCGCGTGTTCGACTCCTCCGGTGAGAATTCCGGTGAGTGCCCTGGTGGCCGGCCTCGTCGCGGTGCTGGTCTCGTTCTCCGGCCCGTTCGTGGTGGTGCTCACCGCCGCCTCGGCCGCACACCTGAGCGAGGCGCAGACCACCTCGTGGGTCTGGGCGATCGCGGTCGGCAGCGGCCTGACCTGCCTGGTGCTGAGCCTGCTCACCAGGATGCCGGTGATCACCGCGTGGTCCACGCCCGGCGCCGCGCTGCTGGTCGGCTCGCTCGGCGCGTACCGGTACGCCGACGCGGTCGGCGCGTTCCTGTTCGCCGCGCTCGGGATGACCGTCCTCGGCTTCTCCGGCCTGTTCGGCCGGATCCTGTCCCGGGTCCCGCAGGGCATCATCTCGGCGATGCTGGCCGGGATCCTGCTGCCGTTCGCGCTGGACGCGTTCCGGCAGCTGCCCGGGGCGCCGGCGATCGTGCTCACCGTGCTGGCCGGGTACTTCCTGGGCCGGCGGCTGCTGCCGAACTACGCGGTGCTGCTGGCCCTCGGCGCCGGGACCGCGGTCGCCGCCCTCGGGCACGACCTGCATCTGGGCGGGGTCCGGCCGGCGGTCGCGCTGCCGCACCTGACCGTGCCGACGGTCAACCCGTCGGCGCTGGCCAGCATCGGCCTGCCCCTGCTGATCGTGACCATGGCCTCGCAGAACGCGCCCGGCCTGGCGGTGCTGCGCGGCAGCGGCTACCGGCCGGACGACCGCCTGCTGCTCACCGGCACCGGCCTGGCCTCGGTGCTGCTCGCCCCGTTCGGCAGCCACGGGATCAACCTGGCGGCGATCACCGCGGCGATCTGCACCGGCGAGCAGGCCCACCCCAACCCGCGGCTGCGCTACGTCGCCGGGGCGGCCTGCGGCGTCTTCTACCTGATCTGCGGATTCCTCGGCACCGGGCTGGTCGGCTTCTTCACCGCGTTACCGCGGCCACTGGTCGCCGCGGTCTGCGGGGTGGCCCTGCTCGGCGCGCTGCTGGGCAGCCTGGCCGGCGCCCTGGACGACCGGCCGGCCCGGGAGGGCGCGCTGGTCACCCTGGCCGCGACCGCGTCCGGGATGACCGTCGCGCACATCGGTTCGGCGTTCTGGGGGCTGGTGGCCGGCGTGTGCGTGCACCTGGTCCTGCGCGGTCAGGCCGGCACCGGCAGCGGCTCGCCGGAGCCCCGCGGCCGCTCGGTCCGGGAGATCCGCAGCCAGACCACGAAGCCCCAGATCACGAAACCGGCGTAGACGGCGTAGAGCACGGCCGACGGGTAGTAGCCGAAGTGCAGCAGCTCCGGCACGCCGACCAGGTCCACCGCGATCCAGCAGAGCCAGAACTCCACCCAGCCGCGGGCCATCGCGTAGGTGGCCAGCATCGACCCCACGAAGATCCACGAGTCGGCCAGGTAGTACCACCAGGGCACCGGGAAGCCGGCGCCGATCGCACGGAACACGAAGAAGCAGGCCACCACGGCGACCAGCGCGGCCGGGACGAAGATCAGGCGTTGCCGGTGGCCGGCCCAGTGCGGCACGACGGCCGCGCCGTGCTCGACCAACCGGTTGCGTCGCCAGCGCCACCAGCCGTAGAGGCTGGTGATCAGGAAGAACACCTGGCGGGCGGCCTGGCCGTAGAGCGGGGTGCCCTGGTCGTTGCCGAGCGCCTGGCCGAGGAAGACGGTGAACAGCAGCACGTTGCCGACGATCCCGATCGGCCAGGCCAGCGCGCTGCGGCGCAGACCGAACAGCGCCGAGCCCAGTCCGAAGGCGTTCCCGACGATCTCCCGCCAGTAGATCGCCTGGTCCGGGGTCACCTGCCATTTGGCGGTGTAGAACGCGGTCAGCAAGTCATCGAGCCAAGTCACGGTTCATCGTAGGCCGAGTCGGGTTTCCGCCCGATTTCCGCCCGGGCATAGTGAGGCGGTGACCGCAGCGATCTCCTGCCCCGTACAGTCGCGTCTCTACTCGGGCGGTCGGGTGATCGCGCGGGACTTCGGCGCCGGTGAGCTGGCCGGCCGGTTGCGCGACAACCCGGACGCGGTCGCCTGGCTGGACCTGCTGCAACCCTCCGCGGCCGACCTGGCCGCGGTCGCCGCCGAGTTCGGGTTGCACCCGCTGGCCGTGGAGGACGCGCTCGCCGAGCACGAGCGCCCCAAACTCGACCGTTATCCGGACCACCTGTTCGTGAACGTCTACGCGCTCTCCTTCGACGGCGACAGCGGCGACGGCGACGACGCCACGGCGAAGGTGCGGAAAGTGGAGATCAGCGCATTCGTGACGGACCGGGCGCTGATCACCGTCCACAAGCACCGCGGCGACGTGGACCAGCTGGTCGACCGGTGGGACCGCGACACCGGGCTGGCCGCCGCCTCCGGCGTCGACTTCCTGCTGTACGGCCTCTTCGACGTGGTCGTCGACAGCCAGTACGCCGCCGCCCGGGCGGTCGACGAGGCGATGGACGCGATCGAGGACCGGATGCTCGGTCCGGGTGGCGCGCCCCGACCGGTCCGGATGCACGGGTTCGCGCTGCGCCGCGCGCTGGCCGTGCTGCGCCGGGCGGTCGCGCCGATGCAGGACGTGGTGGCCGAGGTGAGCCGCACCGGCGGCGAGCTGGTCGACGACCAGTTGCGGCCGTACTACCGGGACGTCGAGGACCACGCGGAGCGCGCGCTGGAATCGATCGAGCACTCCCTCACCCGGATCACCGAACTGCTCGACGCCGATCTCAACGAGCAGAGCAACATCCTCAACGACATCACCCGCAAACTCGCCGCGTGGGCCGCGGTGATCGCGGTGCCGACCGCGCTGACCGGTTATTTCGGGCAGAACGTGCCCTATCCCGGCTACGAGCGGACCTGGGGGTTCGTGCAGAGCCTGGCGCTGCTCGTGCTCTCCGCCGGCGCGCTCTACCTCTACCTGAAGAGACGTGGCTGGCTGTAGGGGCGTCGCCGACGCGCGCGCCGGCCGTGCCGGACCGTCCTGACGACCCGGTACGGCCGCCTCCTACCATGAGTGCCCGTGCGTGACATCGCCGTTTTCACCGGATCCGCCCATCCTGAGCTCGCCGCGGAGATCTGCGAGCAGCTCGCCGTTCCGCTCTCGCCCACCCGGATCTCCCGGTTCGCCAACGACTGCATCGAGGTGCAGCTGGAGGGCAACTGCCGGGAACGCGACGTGTTCCTGATCCAGCCGCTGGTGCCCCCGACCCAGGAGCATCTCGCCGAGTTGCTCTTCATGCTCGACGCCGCCCGTGGCGCGTCGGCCGGCCGGATCACCGTGGTCCTGCCGCACTACGCGTACGCCCGTTCCGACAAGAAGGACGCGCCCCGCATCTCGATCGGCGGCCGCCTGGTCGCCGATCTGTTGACCACCGCCGGCGCCGACCGGGTGCTGGCGATGACCCTGCACTCCCCGCAGGTGCACGGTTTCTTCAGCATCCCGGTGGACCACCTGCACGCGCTGCGCGAGCTGGCCCACCACTTCCGCCGCTACGACCTGAGCAACACCGTGGTGGTCTCCCCGGACCTGGGCAACGCCAAGGAGGCCGCCGCGTTCGCCCGGCTGCTGGACATCGACGTCGCGGCCGGCGCCAAGCAGCGGTTCGCCGACGACAAGGTGGTGATCAGCTCGGTCATCGGGGACGTCGCCGACCGGGACGTGATCGTGCTGGACGACGAGATCGCCAAGGGCAGCACGGTGTTCGAGCTGCTCGCCCGGCTGCGCGAGCGCAACGTCCGCAGCGTCCGGGTGGCCTGCACGCACGGCCTGCTCACCAACGACGCGGTGCAGCGGCTGGCCGCGGAGAAGGAGGTCGAGGAGATCGTCTGCACGAACACGGTGCCGATCCCGCCGGCCAAGCGGCACGAGAAGCTGACCGTGCTGTCGGTGGCACCGGCGCTGGCCGAGGCGATGCGCCGGATACACAACGGCGAGTCGGTCAGCGCCCTGTTCGCCTGAAAACAGCCGAAAACCCGAGGGGAATCCGGTCCGGTGGCGAACAACCGGGCCGGATTCCGCTGAACACCCCTCGCGCACGTTCCATAACGCGAAAAATGTGCACATGGGTGTCATGGCTTACCCCCTGCGGTACGCGCTCGCCGACCTCGCTCTCGCGCTCAGCCGCGCCGCCGAGGATCCGGCCGAGGTGCGATCAACGGCGGCACGTGCCGCCGCCGACATGATCGGGGACGGCGCCGGCGTGCAGCTGCTGCGTGACGACGGCCGGTACGAACAGATCGCGTACCACCACCTGGAGGACGCTCGCTCCGCCCCGCTGGCCCGGGCGCTGGACCGGGCCGGCCAGACCCCGGACGACGAGTACTCGACCACGCTGGCCGCCAGCCGCCGCCCGATCGTGCTGGCCGGCGACTCGGCCGCGGCCCTGGCGGCGCCGGAGCACCAGATCACCGCCGCGGTGCTCAGCCCGGTGATCGTGGACAACACGTACGCCGGTTATCTGCTGCTGACCCGGCACACGCCGAACGCCTTCTACTCCACGCCCGAGGTGGAGCTGGCCCGGGACATCGCCGGCGAGTTGTCGCTCGCGGTGTCCAGCGCCCGCGCGCTGGAACGGCTGCGCGCCTCCGAGGAGCGGTACCGCCGGGTGCTGGAGACCATCCCGGAGGGGGTGCTGCAGCTGGACCCGGAGGGCGTGGCGACGTACGCCAACGAGCCGATCGGCGTGGTCCTGGGCATGCCGCGCCGGGAGCTGATCGGGGTGTCGCTGCGCGGCTTCCTGGACAACCAGGGCCAGAAGGAGCTGGACCGCCGGATCGCCGAGTGCAAGCAGGGCCGGTCCACGGTCGGCGCCACCCGGCTGATGCGCGCCGACGGCTCGCGCCGCAGCGTGCGGATGAGCATGATGCCGGTCCGTGACGATCACGGCGACTTCGGCGGCGTGCTGTGCATGGTCACCGACACCACCGACCACATCGACGCCCGCGGACTCAAGCGGCAGCTGGACCACCTGCGCCGGCTGGACAGCCTGGGCCAGCTGATCGGCGGGCTGTCGCACGACTTCAACAACCTGATGACCGTGGTGGCCGGCTCGGCCGACATGATCCTGAGCCAGTCCGAGGAGGGCTCGTCGACGCACCAGCTCGCCAAGGACATCCTGGACGCGGTGTCGACCGGGCGGACGCTCACCCACCAGCTGCTCGCGTTCGGCCGCAGCGAGGGCAACCGGCCCGAGGTGATCCCGATCCCGGACCTGCTCACCGACGTGCAGTCGCTGTTCAGCCGGACGCTGGGCGAGCGGATCGGGCTGGACCTCGCGTTCGGCCCGGACGTCTGGCCGGTCAAGGCCGAGCGCGGCCCGCTGGAGCAGGCGCTGGTGAACCTGGCCGCGAACGCCCGGGACGCGATGCTGCACGGCGGCATGGTCCGGGTGGCGGCGACCAACGAGGTGGTGGAGCCGGGGCAGCTGGCCGAGGGCGCGCCCACCGGAAAGCTGGTGCACCTGGTGGTCACCGACACCGGCACCGGAATGGACGACGAGGTCCGCCGGCGGGCCCTGGAGCCGTTCTTCACCACCCGTCCCACCGCGGCCGGGCTGGGCCTGGCCACCACCGCCGGGATCGTGCAGAACCTGGGCGGGTACATCGAGCTGGAGTCGAAGCCGCGGATCGGCACCACCGTGCACATCTACCTGCCGGCCGCCGAGGAACGCCCGCAGCCGACCGGGGAGCGCCGGGAGAAGCAGGCGGTGATCGGCCGGGTGCTGATCGTGGAGGACCAGCCGGACGTCGCGCAGCTGGTGCAGCGGCTGATCGCCCCGGCCGGGTACGAGATCAGCGTGGCCACCGACGCGCTGACCGCGGTCACCCAGGTGGCCTCCGGCGCACGCCCGGACCTGCTGATCACCGATGTGGTGATGCCGACGATGACCGGTCCGGAACTGGCCGGTGCGCTGCGCACCCACCAGCCGGACCTGCCGGTGCTCTACATGTCCGGGTACACCGCGGCGTCGCTGGGCCCGCAGCTGCATCTGGACGAGAACAGCATGCTGCTGGAGAAGCCGTTCACCCGTTCGACGCTGCTGGGCGCGATCCGCTCGCTGTGCGGCCCGCAGCCGACCCCGGCAACCGGCTGAACGAGATCCACGGGGATACGTGACGGGCGGGCGGTCACTCCTGCCGGACCGTGCGAATCTGCGCCGGGGGGCTTGCCGATTCATCCGGACAAAAAGCAGTATTCCGGGGCATTGCCGTCAGGCGGAAGGACCCCGGAGTGATGGAGGATCCCACGCAGGATCCCACGGACAGTGGTGAGCTTGCCGGACGCTGTGTCGGAAATTCGTACCGTCTGGTCAGACCGATCGGGCAGGGTGCCACCGGCACCGTCTGGCAGGGCGAGGACCGCGCCACGCGGGAGCCGGTCGCGGTCAAGCTCCTGCACGAGAGCCTGCTGCGCCAGCCCCGGCTGGTCACCCGCTTCGTGCAGGAGCGCACCATCCTGCTGATGCTGCGGCACCGCAACGTGGTGCGGGTGCGCGACCTGTTCAGCGTCGGGGAGACGCTGGCTCTGGTGATGGACCTGGTGGCCGGCGGCAGCCTGCGCGACCACCTGGAACGGGAGCGGACCCTGGCGCCCGCCGAGGCGGCCCGGCTCGCCGCCCAGGTCGCCGACGCGCTGGCCGAGGCGCACGAGATGGGCGTCATCCACCGGGACCTGAAACCGGACAACATCCTGCTGCTGTGCCGGGACGGGCGCCTGGAGACCCGGCTCACCGACTTCGGCATCGCCCGGATCCTCAACGTGCCGAGCATGACCACCCCGAACGCGGTCGTCGGCACGCCGCACTACATGGCCCCGGAGGCGTTCCACGGCGCCACCCCGAGCCCGGCCACCGATGTGTACGCCCTCGGCGTGCTGCTCTACGAGCTGGTCTGCGGCCGGCCGCCGTACCTGAGCGACTCGGTCCCGGAGCTGATGCGCCTGCACGCCGAGGGCCGCCCGGAACGCCGCCCGGGCATCCCCGACGAGCTGTGGCGACTGATCCGCGCCTGCATCTGTGCCAAACCCCGGCAGCGCCCGCCGGCCACCGCGCTGGTCCGGGATCTGCGCCTGCTGGCCCGCACGCTGGCCGAGGTGCCCGCGCTGCCGCCGTTGCGCACGCCGAGCCTGCCCCCGGCCGACCCCGACGACATGGCGATCGCACCGCCCGAGCTGCGCGCCGGCATCCGGCTGCCGCGGGGCGGGCGGCACGCCGTACCCCGGGCCCGCAAGCCGCGCAACGATGCCCCGCGCCACCGCTGGGTCCGTTCCGGCGCCGTCGTCGCGGTCCTCGCCGGGGTCCTGCTCGCCTCCGGCCTGGCCACCTCGGTCTGGCGGCCGGAGCACGACAGCGCCGCCCCCGCCACGCGCCCGCACATCGGCGTCCTGCCCAGTCATCGGCTGCCGGCCGCGGCGTCCGCCACGCCGCGGCGTCCGCCTCCGGTGAAGCCACGGCCGCGCCGCCGGACCGCTTCACCCACCCCGGAACCCACCGGCGTACGTACCACCCGCGCCGTGCAGTCGCGCCGCACCCGCTCGCCGATTCCGGAGGGCCAGGTGTACGGCCCGTGGCAGTGTGCCCAGGGTTTCATCTTCGACCTGCCCACCCGCAGCCCGCTCGCCCCGCGCCCGTGCCACTCGGTGGGCGACAGCGTCCGGTTCCAGGCCTCGCTGACCGCCCCGGCCGGGGGCCGCGCGCAGATCGAGGTGACCCTGCGCGACGCCGGCACCGGCCGTACCGTGGCCGGTCCCACCACCTGCGCCGACCTCACCTTCACCCGGGGCGCGATGACGCAGGGGTGCGGGCCGGTCGGCGCCCGGCCCCGACGCGGCGGCACCTACACGGTCGTGATGGCGTACCGGTACGAGCGGGACGGCCACACGTCGATCAGCACCGCCCGAGGTCGGATCTTCACCTGGTGAGCGCCGCGCCGCGCGGGTCGCGTCCCCGCGCAGTGACACAGCACACTAAGATCCGTCGATACACCGGGAGGGGGTGCCCGTCATGAGCTTCGATCTGCACGTCTGGCACGAGCCGGAACCGATCACACCCGCCATCGCCGAGACCAAGCTGCGCCGCTGGCACGAGGGGGACGCCGAGGTGTTCCGGCCGCACCCCGCCGTACCGGAGATGTTCGCCGCCCTCGTCGAACGCTTCCCGCCGTCCTCGGACGTCTGGAGTGTCGTGCCCACGCCCTCCGACGCGGTCCTGTCGCTGACCGTCGCCTGGCCCCGGGCCGGCGAGGTGGGCGCCGCCGTGGTCGCGCTGGCCCGCGAATACGGCCTGGTCTGCTACGAGCCGCAGAGCCACCTGCTCAACCCGAACGCGGCCGGGCACGCCCCGGGTTTCGTCCTGACCTCCGCGGTGGGCCCGGACATCGCCGATCCCACCCCGGACCGGATCGAGCGGATGGTCAGCCGCATCGGGCCGGACAACTACTTCCTGATCCTGGAGCGCGCGGACGGCTGGTTCGTCCAGGTCGGCTACGGTCCGGCGGCCGGCGCCGAGCCCGGCCGGTACGCGCTGGAGTACCGCGAGGGCGGTCCGGAGCGCCACTTCCGTACCGAGACCGCGGACCGCGCCGAGGCGGTCCGGCTGCTGACCGAGTTCCTCGCCGGCGCGCAGAGCTGGAAGCTGCGCCACGCCTGGCGCCCGCTCGCCGGCTGACCGCAGCACCGGGTCCCGGCCGGCGTCCGGCTGCCCGGCGTCCGGTCCGGGCCGGCGTCGTCCGGTCCCGGCGCGGCCGGGACCGGTCAGCGGTCGCGGATCGCCTCGGCCAGCATCCGGACGAACTCCGGGTCGTCCTCGGGTCCGAGCGGAGCGGTTCCTGTCGCCGGACGCCCGGCCGGTGCCGTGTCCCCGCGCCCGGCCCGGAACCAGGCGATCGGTCCGGCCACCGGGCAGCAGGCCACGAGCAGCAGCCACGCGCCACGCGGGAAGTGCCGCACGCGGTCGGCCGCCAGGCAGTCGATCGCCGCCACCACGGTGAGCGCGACGGTGACGAGGAAGAGCAGCGTGTTCACTCGGGCCATGGCAGGAGATGCTGCCCGACCCGGGCGGCCACCGGCGGTGCCCACCGGTTGCGGCCCCGTTGCCGGGGCTCCCGCCGGTGTGCGGGAGCCCCGGCACCGGTCAGGCGGCGCCGGTCAGCGCGGGCAGATAGCCGGACGTGTAGCCGTTGACGTTCGGGTGGTAGGAGTTCTGCGGCGGGATGATGGTCAGCCCGTTCAGGTACGGCCGTGACGAGCACACCCCGTGCCCGGCGAAGTTGTCCCGCACGTCGGCGTAGACGAACCCGGCCGCCGTCGCCCGCGACTTGATCATGTCGTCCAGCGCCTGGGCGCCGCCGTTCAGCGCCTTGCGCTTGGTCGTGCTCATCTCGCAGAGGACCGACGAGGTGTCGAAGATGTTCGGGTAGGACAGCACCACCACGCGCGCCCCGGGCGCCTTCGCCCGGATCGCGGCGTAGGTCGCGTCGAGCTTGCCGGGGAGCGTGTTCGCGACGTACGCCCGGCCCTGGTTCACCTTGGCCGTGCAGGTGGCGTCGCTGCTGGTCAGGCAGGTCAGCACGGTCGGGGCGAAGCCCGCGTCGTTGCCGCCGATGGTGATGCTGACCAGGTCGGCGCCGCTGTTCATGGCCGGCACCTGCGTCTTGACGACGTCGTCGGTGACCGCGCCGCCGCAGGCCAGGAACTGGAACGACGTGGGGCTGTTGCGGGCGGCCCACTGCGCGGCGTAGCTGTGGTTGCTGCGCAGGCAGATGCCGGACTGTCCGGGCGCGCCGACCCCGGAGGAGTAGGAGTCGCCGAGAGCGACGTAGTCGACACCGGCCGCCTGGGCGGGGGATGCGGCGGCGACGGTGAGGGCGAGGACGGACGAGGAGACGAGGCAGGCGAGGACGGTAGCCCTACTCATCGATGGCCTCCGATATCCACGAGGGGATTCCTGGGGGGCCGAAGCGCTTCGGTTACCGCACAGTAAGGCAGGGGGCCGAGAAATGGAATCCGGTGCATTTCCTGTTACAGGGGAGTAACATGCGTCGATGTGACCTGCAGATACGTCTGCGGGTCATGTTACATGCGCGCTTCGTGACCGGTTCTCAACGGTCGCCGAGCCGGCCCTCAGCGTGTCCGCAGGCAACCGCGTTACCGTCGCTCGCATGGACGAGAACCGGGCCCGCCGCGTCGTCGAGCGGCTGCGCGAGCGCAATGTCTTCGCTCATCTGAAACTCCCGCACGCCGGCCGCACCCGGTATGGCATCCGCGTCGTCCTGCCCGACGGCCGCGAGGCGATCTGGGACAACGACGGCACCGCCGGGCTGGAGGCCCAGGTCATGCGCGACGGCGTCCTGGTCGGCTTCGTCCCGTCGATCCCCGGCTCGGAGACCTTCGGCGAGCCCGAGATCATCGCCGCGATCGCCGCCGCCGACTACGACCGGCCGATCGGCCGGTCCGAGCCGGTGCCCGGCCGCCGGCCGACGCCACCCCCGCCACCCCCGTCGCTGGCCCGCCGCCTGCGCACCACCTTCGGCGGCTGACGGTCGCCTGCGCACCACCTTCGGCGGCTGACGGTCGCCTGCGCACCACCTTCGGGGGTTCGCGCCGCCTGCGCACCACCTTCGGCGGTTCGCGCCGCCTGCCCGGCACCTTCGGCGGCCGACGTCGCCTGCGCGGTCGACGGCCGGTCGCCCCGGGGCGCGAGGTCGCCGGAAAGCCAGGCCGCCCGCTCGCGGCCGTTCCCCACCGAGGTTCCGCTCCGATACGAACCACCCGCCCCGTGGTCGGGCCGGAGCCGATCCCCGTGCGGAGCCGCGCCTCGTGCCAGAGCCGAGCCTCGTGATGGGGCCGGGCCTGGTTGGAGTCGGGCCTCCTGTTTGGCGCCGGGCCTGGGTGTTGCGGCCGGGCCTGGTGCTGGTGCCTGGTGTCGGTGGCGCCGGGCCTGCTGTTGGGGAGGGCCTGGTGTTGCCGCCGGGCTTGCTGTGGGGGCGGGGCTTCCTGTCGGCGCCGGGCCTGTTGTTGATCCCGGGCCTGGTGTTGCCGCCGGGTTTGTGGGGGCGGGGCTTCGTGTCGGCGCCGGGCCTGGTGTTGCCGCCGGGCCTGTGTGGGGGGCGGGGCCCCATGTCGGCGCCGGGCCTCGTGTCGGCGCCGGGCACCGTGTCGGGGCCGGGCCCCGCGCCGCCTCTAGGCCGAGTCGCGCCAGACGATCGGGGTGGGCAGCAGTTGGCCGCCCGGGTCGAGCTGCTCGCCGCGCAGCTGGCGCAGGATCAACTGGGCCGCCACCGTGCCGATCTGCTTCGCCGGCTGGTGCACCGTCGACAGTGGCGGCTGGGTGCGCACCGCCCACGTGCTGTCGTCGAAGCCGACGAGCCCGACGTCGCCGGGCACGCTGCGCCCCGCCTCGCGCAGGGTCTCCAGCGCGCCCGCCGCGATGGCGTCCGACGCCGCGAACACCCCGTCGATCGCCGGTTCGCGGTCGAGCAGCAGGCGCATGCCTTTGATGCCGGAGCCGTAGTCGTAGTGCGGCACCTCGGCGACCAGGTCGCCGTCGAAGGCGTCGCCGAGGGCGGCGCGGAATCCGGCGAGCCGGTCGATCCCCGAGTCGCGGTCCAGCGCGGCCGCGATCATGCCGACCCGGCGGCGTCCGGTCGCCAGCAGGCGCTCGGTGACGGCGCGGGCCGAGCCGGCGTTGTCGATCCCGACGTACGGGATCCGTTGATCGAGGTCGGGCGGATGCCCGACGAACGCGGCGGGCAGCCGCAGGTCGCTGATCACCTTGATGATCGGGTCGTGGGTGCGTGCCGACACGACGATCGCGCCGTCGACGAAGCCGCCGCTCAGGTAGCGCCCGACCCGCTCGGTGTCCCGGGCCGACTCGACCACCAGGCTGACCATCTGGTGGTCGGCGAGGGACAGCGCGGCGTTGGCGCCCAGCATGATCGCGCCGATGTTCGGGTCGTCGAGGAACAGCGAGTGCGGTTCGAGGGCGACGAAACCGACGGCCTGTGACCGGCGCATCTTGAGGGTGCGGGCGGCGGTGTTCGGCACGTAGCCGACCTCGGTGATGGCCGCCTCGATGGCGGCGCGCGCCTCGGCCGAGACGTATCCGCCGTTGAGGACGCGGCTGACGGTGCCCCGGGACACGCCGGCGGCGGCCGCGATGTCGTGCACCGTGGCGCGTTTGCGGGGCGGGGGCATGCGATCACGATAGCGCCGCGACCGCTATTGACGTTGCGTCAACCCGGTCCTACTGTGTGCACGTTCACACATCCGCAACGAGTCTGTCGCCGCGCGGCAATGTGTGCACGTGCACACATCTGTGACCAGGAGTTTCATGGACAACTTCCGTTTGCCGTCACCCGGTATCACGCTGGGATGCGACTACAACCCGGAGCAGTGGACGCCGGACGTCTGGCGCGAGGACGTGGCGCTGATGCGCGAGGCCGGCGTCGACCTGGTCGCGGTCAACATCTTCGGCTGGTCCGACCTGGAACCGGCTCCCGGCCGGTACGAGTTCGCCGCTCTGGACGAGGTCGTCGAGCTGCTGCACGCCAACGGCATCCGCCTCAACCTGGGCACCGGCACGTCCTCCCCGCCGCCCTGGCTGACCACCCTGCACCCGCAGGTGCTGCCGGCCGCCGCCGACGGCACCACCCGGTTCCCGGGCGGTCGCCAGGCCTGGTGCCCGAGCTCGCAGATCTTCCGCGACCGGGCGTACGCCCTGGTCCGTCAGGTCGCCGAGCGCTACGGCGACCATCCCGCGCTCGCCCTCTGGCACGTCTCCAACGAGCTGGGCTGCCACAACGCGCTGTGCTACTGCGAGACCAGCGCCGAGGCGTTCCGCTGCTGGCTGCGCCGGCGGTACGGCAGGATCGAAACGCTCAACGAGGCGTGGGGCACCGCGTTCTGGAGTCAGCGGTACGGCGACTGGTCCGAGATCCAGCCGCCGCGGCTGGCCCTGTCGATCCGCAACCCGGCACAGATCGTGGACTTCCACCGGTTCAGCTCCGACGAGCTGCTGGAGCACTACCGCGGTGAGGCGCGGATCCTGCGGGCCCACTCGGCCGCCCCGGTCACCACCAACTTCATGGTCACCGCGCACATCCGCAACCTGGACTACTGGTCCTGGGCGCCGGAGATGGACGTGATCGCCAACGACCACTACCTCGACCACCGCCTCGACGACCCGGGCGCGGAGCTGTCCTTCGCCGCCGACCTGACCCGGGGTCTGGCCGCCGGCCGCCCGTGGATGCTGATGGAGCAGGCCGCCGGCGCGGTCAACTGGCAGCCGTACAACCTCACCCGGACGCCCGGCGAGCTGCTGCGCAACACGCTCACGCACGTGGCCCGGGGCGCCGACGCGATCTGCTTCTTCCAGTGGCGGGCGTCCGCGCAGGGCGCCGAGAAGTTCCACTCCGCGCTGCTGCCGCATGCCGGCACCGACACCGAGGGCTGGCGCGAGGTGCTGCGCCTGTCCGGGGCGCTGGACCGGATCGGCGAGGTGGCCGGCACGACCGTCGACTCCGAGGTGGCGCTGGTCTTCAGCTGGGAGTCGTGGTGGTCGGCGGAGGGCGAGGCCCGCCCGTCGCAGGCGGTGACCTACCTGGACCGGGTGCACGCGGCCCACCGGGCGCTGCGCGAGCTGGGCGTCACCTGCGACGTCGTGTCCCCGGCGGCGGACCTGAGCCGGTACCGGGCGGTCGTCGTGCCGTGCCTGTACATGGTCGGCGACCGGGACGCGCAGCGGATCGCCGACTACGTGGCGGCCGGCGGGCACCTGCTGGTGACGTTCTTCAGCGGCATCGTCGACGAACGGGACCGGATCCGGCTCGGCGGCTACCCGGGCGCCTTCCGGGACGTGCTGGGCGTGCTCGTGGAGGAGTTCGCGCCGCTGCGGCCCGGCCACGAGGTGATGCTGAGCACCGGCGGCGCCGGCTCGCTGTGGACCGAGCGGCTGCGCGCCACCACGGCGCAGCCGGTCGCGCGGTACCTCGACGGGCCGCTGCCGGGGACCCCGGCGATCACCCGCAACCGGTACGGCGCCGGGGTGGCGTGGTATCTGGCCACCGCGCTGGACGCGCGCGGGATGCGGGACCTGACCCGCGACGTGGTACGGGCCGCCGGCGTCGTCCCGGTGGCGCCGGAGCCCGGCGGCGCGGTGGAGGCGATCCGCCGCACCGGTGGCGGGCGCGGCTACCTCTTCGTGATCAACCACGGCACGGTCCCGGTCGAGCTGGAGGCCACCGGCGTCGAGCTGGTGACCGGCGCCGGCGTGGACGGGCTGCTGCGCGTCGAGGGCGGCGGCGTGGCCGTCGTCCGGGAGGGGGAGCCGGCGTGACCCGCAAGAAGCACCTGCTCGTCTTCATCGCGCCGTTCGGGCTGCTCTTCCTCGCCTTCTACCTGGCCCCGATCGGCTACGCGATCAAGCAGTCGCTGTACACGGTGGCCCGCACCGGCACGTTCGGCCCGGCCCGGGAGGTCTTCGGCGGGCTGGAACAGTACCGGCGGGTGTTCCAGAACGGCCCGTTCTGGGAGTCGGTCGGCCGGGTCCTGCTGTTCGGCGTGGTGCAGGTCCCGGTCATGCTCGGGCTGGCGCTGCTGCTCGCCCTGCTGCTCGACTCCGGCCTGGTCCGGGGGCGGCGGTTCTTCCGGCTGGCGTTCTTCGTGCCGTACGCGGTGCCGGGGGTGCTCGCCGCGATCATGTGGGGCTTCCTGTACTCGCCGAACCTGTCCCCGTTCACCGCGATCACCAGCTCCTGGGACCTGCTCTCCGCCGACCTGGTGCTCTGGGCCATGGCCAACGTGGTGACCTGGGTCTACGTCGGCTACAACATGCTGATCATCTACTCCGCCCTGCTGGCCGTCCCGCCGGAGATCTACGAGGCGGCCACCCTCGACGGCGCCGGAGCGTGGCGCACCGCCTGGTCCATCAAGATCCCGCTGGTGATGCCGGCGATCGTGCTGACCACGGTGTTCTCCATCATCGGCACCCTCCAGCTGCTCGCCGAACCGCAGGTGTTCCGCACCTTCAGCTCCGCGGTGTCCAGCACGTACACCCCCAACCTGACGGTCTACTCCACCTCGTCCATCCCGAACTTCTCTCTCGCCGCCGCGTTCTCCGTGGTGCTGGCGCTGGCGACGTTCGTCCTGTCCTTCACGTTCCTCAAGTTCACCCAGCGCGGAGGTGACCGGTGAAGAGCAGAGCCGCCGCCATGAGCGTGATGGGCATCTGCACGCTCTACTTCCTGGTGCCGATCTGGTGGCTGGTCGTCGGCGCGACCAAGTCCCGGGGCGACTTCTCCGGCACGGCGCCGCTCTGGTTCGCCGACCTGCACCTCGGTGAGAACCTGCACGAGCTGTTCAGCTACCGCGACGGGGTCTTCCTGCGCTGGATGGCCAACAGCGTGGTCTACACCGGCGGCGCCGCCCTGCTCGGCACCCTGCTGGCCGCGATGTGCGGGTACGCCCTGGCCAAGTACCGGTTCCCCGGCCGGGAGCTGATCTTCAACGTGGTGCTCGGCGGGGTCCTGGTGCCGGCCACCGCGCTGGCGCTCCCGCTGTTCCTGATCTTCTCGCAGGTGGAGGCGACCAACACCTTCTGGTCGGTCTTCCTGCCGAGCCTGGTCAACCCGTTCGGGGTGTACCTGGCCCGCATCTACGCCACCGCGAGCGTCCCGGACGAGCTGCTGGAGGCGGCCCGGCTGGACGGTTCCGGCGAGGTGCGGACGTTCTTCACGGTCTCCGGCAAGCTGATGTTCCCGGCCCTGGTCACCATCTTCCTGTTCCACTTCGTCGCGGTGTGGAACAACTTCCTACTGCCGCTGATCATGCTCGGCGACGAGCGGCTGTTCCCGGTGACGCTCGGCCTGTACACCTGGAACACCCAGGTCAACCAGCTCCCCGAGCTGCGGATGCTGGTGCTCACCGGCGCCCTGGTCTCGATCGTCCCGCTGGTGGTCGCGTTCCTGCTGCTCCAGCGTTTCTGGCGCAGCGGTCTCGGCACCGGCTCGGTCAAGTAACGCCCCTTCCTCCCGCCTTTTGGAGATGAATCCTTCAATGACGAAGAAACTGCTCGGCCCGCTGCTGAGCGCCACACTGGCGCTGACCGCCTGCTCGTCGGCGAGCGACGACGGCACCACCACCGCCGCGGCGGCCGGCTGCGCCCCGGCGAGCGGCCCGGTCACGCTCACCTACACCTCGTGGATCCCGAACATCGAGCAGGTCGTGAAGGTGTGGAACGACGCGCACCCGGACATCCAGGTCAAGGTGCAGACCGGCCCGAACGGCAACGGCGGGACGTACCAGAACTTCTTCAACCAGCTCAAGGCCGGCAACGCCCCGGACCTGGGCCAGATCGAGTACGACGCGCTGCCCGGCTTCCGGGTCCAGGACGGCCTGACGAACCTGGCCGGCTGCAAGCCGGTGACCGACGCCAAGGACCTGTTCGTCGACTGGACCTGGAACCAGGTCACCTTCGGCGAGCAGAACGCGGTGTACGGCGTACCGCAGGACGCCGGCCCGATGGCGCTGTTCTACCGCAAGGACCTGTTCGAGAAGAACGGCATCGCGGTCCCCGCCACCTGGGAGGAGTACGCGAAGGCCGCGGAGAAGGTGAAGGCCGCCGGCGGCTACATCACCAACTTCTCGCAGAGCGACATCAACCAGTTCGCCGGGCTGGTCTGGCAGGCGGGCGGCCGCTGGTTCGGCAACGACGGCACCAGGTGGACCGTGAACCTTCAGGACCAGGCGACCACCCGGGTGGCCGGGTACTGGCAGGACCTGATCAGCCGGAACCTGGTCTCCGCGGTGCCGCCGTGGACCACCGAGTGGGACAACGCCTACAACAAGGGGCAGGCCTGGACCTGGGTGTCCGCCGTCTGGGGAGCCAACTCGATCTCCTCCGGCGCACCGGACACGTCCGGTAAGTGGGCGGTCGCCCCGATGCCGCAGTGGACCGCGGGCGGTAGGGCCGCCGGCAACTGGGGTGGCTCGTCCACCGCGGTGTTCAAGGGCGCGAAGCACCCGTACGAGGCGGCCCAGTTCGCGATCTGGCTGAACACCTCGCAGGAGGCGCTCACGCTGCTCAACGAGAAGGCGAACCTGTACCCGGCGACCAGGGACGGCGCGCGCCTGCCGGCGCTCGCCAAGGGCGTCGAGTTCTACGGCGGCCAGAAGATCTACGACGTCTTCGCCGAGGCATCCACACAGGTCACCCCCGACTTCACCTGGGGCCCGACGATGACCTCCACCTACACCGCCGCCTCCGACGGGTTCAAGGCCGCCGTCTCCGGCGACGGCACCCTGCTCGACGCGTTGAAGAAGGCGCAGACCACCACGATCGAGAACCTCAAGTCGCAGAGCATCCCGGTCGCCGAATGACCGTGCACCACCTGCGCGCCGCGGGCGCCGGCCTCGTGCTGGACGCCCGCGGCGCCGTCCTGCACTGGGGCCCCGACCTCGGCGAGCTGCCCGACGGCTTCGCCGCCAGCCGGACCCCGGCGGTCCCGCCGAGCTCGCTCGACGTGCCGCTGCGGCTGTCGCTGCTGCCCACCCTCGGCGAGGGCTGGAGCGGCCGGCCCGCCCTGGCCGGGCACCGCGACGGCACACCGGTCGCAGCGTTGCGGACCGCCGAGGTCCGGGCCGTCGATGACACCATTTCGGTACGCTCGCAGAGCCCGGACGGCGGCCTGCACGTCACCACCGAGATCGAGTTGTCGCCCCAGGGCGTGCTGCGCATCCGGCACGCCGTGACCAATCACGGGCCGGGCGTCTTCGAGCTGACCGCCCTGGACGTCGTGCTGCCCATCCCGGCCGAAGCGGGCGAGCTGCTCGACTTCACCGGCCTGTGGGCGCACGAGCGGCGCCCGCAACGGTCCGCGCTGCGGCACGGGGTGTGGAGCCGGGAGAGCCGGCACGGGCGGCCCGGCCACGACGACGCGTTCCTGCTCATGGCCGGCGAACCCGGGTTCTCCTTCCGCGCCGGCCGGGTCTGGGCGCTGCACCTGGCGTGGAGCGGGGACAAGCGGATCTGGGCGGAGCGCTCCGCGCTCGGGCCCGCGCTGATCGGCGCCGGCGAGCTGTTCGCGCCCGGCGAGATCCGGCTGGCGCCGGGCGGAACGTACCGTACGCCGTGGGCGGTCGCGGTCTTCTCCGGCACCGGCATCGACGGCCTGTCCGACCGTCTGCACCCGTGGATCCGGGCCCGCCGGGGCCCGTCCCGGCCCCGGCCGGTCGTGCTGAACACCTGGGAGGCGGTGTACTTCGACCACGACGCGGCGGTGCTGTCCCGGCTGGTCGACGTGGCCGCCGAGGTGGGCGTGGAGCGGTTCGTGCTGGACGACGGGTGGTTCACCGGGCGCCGCGACGACCGGCGCGCGCTCGGCGACTGGTCCGTCGACCCGCAGGTCTGGCCGGACGGCCTGCACCCGTTGATCGCCCGGGTGCACGCGGCCGGGATGGACTTCGGGCTGTGGGTCGAGCCGGAGATGGTCAGCCCGGACTCGGCCCTGGCCCGCGCGCACCCCTCCTGGATCCTCGGCGCGCCGTCCGCCCCGACCTGGCGCCACCAGCGGGTGCTGAACCTGGCCGACCCCGGCGCGTTCGGTCACGTCCTGGGCCGGCTGACCGACCTGCTCACCGAGTACCCGATCGCCTTCCTCAAATGGGACCACAACCGGGACCTGCTGGAAGCCGGCGCCGCACACCGGCAGACGGCCGCGGTCTACCGGCTGCTGGCCGCCCTGCGCGCGGCCTTCCCCGACCTGGAGATCGAGAGCTGCGCGTCCGGCGGGGCCCGCATCGACCTCGGCATGTGCGAGCACGTCGACCGGTTCTGGACCTCGGACACCAACGATCCGCTCGACCGCCAGCACATCCAGCGCTGGACCGGGGTGCTCATCCCGCCGGAGTTCCTCGGCGGTCACCTCGGCGCGGGCACGGCGCATGTCACCGGGCGTACGTCGGCCCTGGGTTTCCGTCTCGCCACGGCCCTGTTCGGCCACGCCGGCATCGAGTGGGACGTCTCCCGGGCGTCCGCCGGGGACCGGGCCCGGATCGCCGCCTGGACCGCGAAGTACAAGCGGCTACGAGCGCTGCTGCACTCCGGCGTCGTGGTCCGCGCCGACTCGCCGGACCCGGCGCACCTGGTCCACGGCGTGGTCGCCCAGGACCGCTCCGCGGCGGTGTTCGCGCTGGTCGCGGTGGGCTCCCCGGCGGCCGCGCTGCCGCCGCCGCTGCGGTTCCCCGGCCTCGATGAGGCGCGCGACTACGAGGTACGGCCGCTGGGCCACCCGCCCCGCACGGTCCAGGACGCGCCGCCGCCGTGGCTGGCCGCGGGAGCGGTCACCCTGCCCGGCCGGGTGCTGACCGAGGTGGGCCTGCCGCCCCCGCTGCTGGCCCCCGAGCAGGCCGCGCTGTTCACGCTCACCGCGCGGCCCTGACGTTCAGGCGCCGCCGAAGCGCTCGGTGCGCACCCGCACCGGGTCGTGCCCCAGCGCGACGAGGATGTCCGCGGCCGTCTCGACGAACGGCGTGGGGCCGCAGACGAACACGTCCGGGGCGAACTCCGGGGGCCATCCGTGGGTGTTGAGGACCGCGACGTCGATCCGCTTCGGCGGGGCGGGCCAGCCGTCCGGGGTCCGGCGGGTGTAGACGAAGTGGACGTCGAGGCCCGGGTCGTCGCGGACCCGGCGGCGCAGCTCGTCGGCGTAGCAGGCGTCCTCCGGGCCGCGTACCGAGTAGACCAGCCGGAACGGCTGCCGGCCGCGGACCTGGCCGCGCTGGCGGATCATCGACATCAGCGGGACCACCCCGGAGCCGCCGGCGACCAGCAGGACCGGCGCCGGCCGGGTGGACCGCCAGACGAACCAGCCGCCGATCGGGCCGCGCAGCTCGATCCGGTCGCCCACCTCGACGACGTCGGTCAGGTACGGCGAGACCTCGCCGTCGGCCAGGCGCTGCACGGTGATCTCCACCGGGCCGGTGCCCGGCCACGCCGAGCCGATCGAGTAGCTGCGCTGCGCCGAGTAGCCGTCCTCGGCGGTCAGGCGCAGGTCGAGGTGCTGGCCGGGCAGGTGGCCGGGCCAGTCCGGCACCTCGAGGGTCAGGGTGCGTGCCGTGGGGGTCTCCCAGCGGGCCGCGGACACCGTCGCGACCCGCCAGCCCATCCGCGTGCTCATCCGCTCAGTCGCCGTGGTAGCGCTGCTCGGACCAGGGGTCGCCGTACATGTGGTAGCCGGCGCTCTCCCAGAAACCGGGCTCGTCCTCGTGCATCATCCGCAGGCCGCGCACCCACTTGGCGGACTTCCAGAAGTACAGGTGCGGGATCAGCAGCCGGGCCGGACCGCCGTGCTCCGGGCGCAGCGGCTCGCCGTCGAACTCGTACGCGATCCACGCCTTGCCGTCGAGCAGGTCGTCGAGCGGCACGTTGGTGGTGTACCCGCCGGCGCTGTGCGCCATCACGAAGTCCGCGGCGGTCTCCACCTCCTCGAAGAGCGTGTCCAGCGCGACGCCCTTCCAGGTGGTGCCCAGCTTGGACCACTTGGTGACGCAGTGGATGTCCCGGGTCACCTCCTCGGCCGGCAGGGCGGTGAACGCCGCCCAGTCCCAGGTGTGCTCGGCGCCGGTCTCGGTGGTGATGGTGAAGTTCCACGAGTTCGGCGGGATGCGTGGGGTCGGACCGGCGGAGAGCACCGGGAAGTCGTGTGTCAGGTACTGGCCGGGCGGCAGGTCGGGCGCGGAGTCGCGCCGCCGGCCGCCGAAGCCCCGGGAGATGATGCCCATGGGGTACGAGTAAACCCCATGATCGTTACATGCCGGAGTCACGCCCGGCCGGCTCGCCCGCGCCGCCACGTCGTCCGGGCCCGCCGGGCAGGCGCCCCGGCGGACCCGGACGAGACGGTGGAGTCGGTCAGGCGAGGTAGAGGCGGCCCATGCCGTCGGTGGTGTCGAGGCCGTGGAAGCGGCCCCAGCCGGTGGTGACGACGCCTTGGTCGGAGAAGCCGGTGGGGGTGTTCTTCCGGACGGAGACGTCGGTGCCGTTGTGGACGATCATGTCGGCGCGGCCGTCGCCGTCGATGTCGGCGAAGTAGAGCCGGCCCATGCCGTTGGTGATCTGCAGGCCGTGGAAGCGGCCCCATCCGCTGGTGATGACGCCGAGGTCGGTCCAGCCGGTGGTGGTGTTGAGGCGGACGCTGATGTCGGTGCCGTTGTGGACGATCATGTCGGCGCGGCCGTCGGCGTTGTAGTCGGCGAAGTAGAGCCGGCCCATGCCGTTGGTGATCTGCAGGCCGTGGAAGCGGCCCCATCCGCTGCTGATGACGCCGAGGTCGGTCCAGCCGGTGGTGGTGTTGAGGCGGACGCTGATGTCGGTGCCGTTGTGGACGATCATGTCGGCGCGGCCGTCGGCGTTGTAGTCGGCGAAGTAGAGCCGGCCCATGCCGTTGGTGATCTGCAGGCCGTGGAAGCGGCCCCATCCGCTGGTGACGACGCCGAGGTCGGTCCAGCCGGTGGTGGTGTTGAGGCGGACGCTGATGTCGGTGCCGTTGTGGACGATCATGTCGGTGCGGTGGTCGGCGTTGTAGTCGGCGAAGTAGAGCCGGCCCATGCCGTTGGTGATCTGCAGGCCGTGGAAGCGGCCCCAGCCGGAGCTGACCACGCCCAGGTCGGCGAAGCCGTTGCCGCTGCCCTGGCGTACCGCCACGTCCGTGCCCGAGTGCACGATCAGGTCGGCCTTGGCGTCACCGGTGAAACTGTCGTACGGGCGGGTGTCGAGGGCGTGGTCCCAGACCGCGTCCACGATCCGGCCGGCATCGGCGACCTCGACCGGGTAGCGCTCCGGGTAGGCGGACACCTGGACGTCCTGGGCCACCTTGCCGACGGGCGCGCTCTGCCACGTGTTGTTCGGGTACAGCTTGATCATCTTGTTCAGGAAGGCGTTGGTGGCCCAGATCGGGTCGAGGCGGTCCGCGGCGCTGCCCCAGGGGTCCTGCTGCTGGAACAGTCCGAGGCTGGTGTGGTCCACCTTCTGGTCGTGGTTCTGCAGTCCGGTCTCGACGATCGCGGTGTCGATCGCGATGACAGCCGCCCGGCGTACCATGCCACGCTCACGAACCGCCTTGATGATCATCCGGGCGCAGGACACCCGGTAGGCGTTCATGTATCCGTCGAGTTTGTTCTCCAGCACCCCGTTGAGCTGGTCGGCGAGAGCACTGTCGGTGCTCGTGGTGCCGTCGTCGTCGCAGGGGGCGTTCGAGATGGCCAGGGTTCCGGCGGTCGGCTCGTCCTCGGCTCGCGCGGTCGACGACATGGCCGTCACCATCAGACTGCTTGCCAGGGTCACGGTGAGCCCGCGCTTGATCGAATCCAGGAACGTCATGACTACTCCAGAGGGGCGGCGAGGGGCCCGGGTCTGTCGGCGGGGCCGGCCGGCAGACCCGGGACCATCCGGGGCGGGAGGGATTGATCCGAGCGTGCGTGCGCCGTGATCAGGCGAGGTAGAGGCGGCCCATGCCGTCGGTGGTGTCGAGGCCGTGGAAGCGGCCCCAGCCGGTGGTGACGACGCCTTGGTCGGAGAAGCCGGTGGGGGTGTTCTTCCGGACGGAGACGTCGGTGCCGTTGTGGACGATCATGTCGGCGCGGCCGTCGCCGTCGATGTCGGCGAAGTAGAGCCGGCCCATGCCGTTGGTGATCTGCAGGCCGTGGAAGCGGCCCCATCCGCTGGTGATGACGCCGAGGTCGGTCCAGCCGGTGGTGGTGTTGAGGCGGACGCTGATGTCGGTGCCGTTGTGGACGATCATGTCGGCGCGGCCGTCGGCGTTGTAGTCGGCGAAGTAGAGCCGGCCCATGCCGTTGGTGATCTGCAGGCCGTGGAAGCGGCCCCATCCGCTGCTGATGACGCCGAGGTCGGTCCAGCCGGTGGTGGTGTTGAGGCGGACGCTGATGTCGGTGCCGTTGTGGACGATCATGTCGGCGCGGCCGTCGGCGTTGTAGTCGGCGAAGTAGAGCCGGCCCATGCCGTTGGTGATCTGCAGGCCGTGGAAGCGGCCCCATCCGCTGGTGACGACGCCGAGGTCGGTCCAGCCGGTGGTGGTGTTGAGGCGGACGCTGATGTCGGTGCCGTTGTGGACGATCATGTCGGTGCGGTGGTCGGCGTTGTAGTCGGCGAAGTAGAGCCGGCCCATGCCGTTGGTGATCTGCAGGCCGTGGAAGCGGCCCCAGCCGGAGCTGACCACGCCCAGGTCGGCGAAGCCGTTGCCGCTGCCCTGGCGTACCGCCACGTCCGTGCCCGAGTGCACGATCAGGTCGGCCTTGGCGTCACCGGTGAAACTGTCGTACGGGCGGGTGTCCTCCTCCTGGATGTGGTTGTAGCGCACCGGTGTGTACTGGGCGGCGTAGCTCTCGCTCCAGGTGTCACGGATCGTGTCGCTGCTGCCGGTCTGCTCGATGACGACGGGCTTGGTGTGCTCGGCATCCGACCACTTCACGAACAGGGCCACGTGGTTCTGATGCGGATCGCCGGTGTACCGCAGCAGCGCGTCGCCGGGCTTGAGCGAGCTGCGCGCGATCTTGTCGGCCTTGTCGAGCAGGTTGCCCGTCCAGTGGCCGGAACCGGAGCCGCCGATGCCCCAGGCCATCGAGACGAAGCCGGAGCAGTCGGTGCGGTAGTCACCGTACCTGTTCTCGTAGCACCGGCTCTGGCTGTAGGGGATGCCGACGTCCAGCCAGCTCTGCGCGCGATCCAGCACCTGGTCGCGGGTGGGGCGCAAATCGCTGCCGTTGTCGTCGCACGGAATGCCGGTCGTTGGCACCGCGGCCGAGGTGTCGCCCCGCGGTGGCAGTCCCGGGTACTCCGGCAGGGGCGGGTCACTGGGCGTGTCGGTGGTGGCCGCAGCCGCCGCGACCGAGCCGAGCGGGCTCACCGCCGGGGCCGGCTGCGCGCCGGCGGCGACGGTGCCGGCCACCACCGCGAAGGCGATCGCTGCGCGCAGGGCATGTCGGGTACGCATGGGAACTCCTTGTCGGAAAATGTTGTCCAGAAAGATCGGCGAGGGCGTCAAAGGCTGTGCCCCTCGCGGGGGAGATGGGGTATCCGAATGTTCCGGGCCGCTGTTGTGCTGCCGTTCCGTAGGAGCGGCGACATATCGACGGCCCGTGTGACGAGGGCATCTGCCGTGGTTGCCGGATCCGTTCCTGAGACGGCTTTCATCCATATGCCGACGGCAATGTGATCCGGACGTATTCGCACCGTGATGTGTTCGACGTCGTCCTCCGGCAAGGTGGCCGCCCACAGGGCGTCCACCAGGATTTCTCGGCTGGCCACGAGCGTCGGTGCAGCACCGGTCCGGATGGCGATCATGGCCAGGCGCATCGGGTCAGTCCCAGATGAAGCTTCCGGAGGGGGCGGTCGGAAGCGGTGCTGGCCCCGCGGTGGACGCCACTTCCGGTGACAGGTCGCCGGCGTTGGTGATCGGCCCGGAGAACGCCTGGAAAGATGCGAGGAATGCAAGCATGGCGGCGGCGACGGAAATGCGTGCAGGCATGTCTGAACCCGTTTCGAGAAAGAGGTGGGCGAGCGAAACGCGTTCTGCCGCTTCCCGGGTGGCGGCCGGCGTTGCGCCAATATTCTGGGCAGGGCCGTCGGCGTCGCGGAAGGGTGATGGCCGGGTCGCTTCCGGCCATGACCGCAAGCGGCCACGCCGCGATGGACCGGTACGGGTCATCCGCGGGCAACGCCCCCAATGGCCCGGGAACGGGGGTTTACCGCCCGTTGCACTGCGACTACTGCTGTGCGAGCATCCCGTTCTAGATCAAATTCATTCCTCTGCGACGGGGGCAGGGAAAGTGCTGGCTGCTCTAGGTTTGAGCCGGACGGCGGAGGCCGTCTACCAATCGTTGCGGGAGCAACCCGACCACGGAGTCGCCGAGATGGTCGAGCGGCTCGGCATCACCGAGGACGAGGTGCGTGTCGCGCTCGACGACCTCTTCGAACTGGCGCTGTTGCGGGAGTCGGCGGAGACGCCGGGCCGTCTGCACGCCGTGGATCCGGGCATCGGCCTGCGGCAGGCGCTGGCCCGGCAACAGGCCGAACTGGCTCGTCGGCAGCGGCAGGTGGCCGAGGGGCAGGCGGCTATCGCGCGGCTGATCGAGAGCTGCGGGCGCGTCCAGGAGCGAGCCGGTCCGGCCGCCACCGAACTGCTGGGCATGGACCAGGTGCAGGACCGGCTGGAACTGCTCGCGCAGGAGACCGAGCGCGAGGTCATGACGTTCATGCCGGGCGGCGCGCAATCCCCGGCCGCGCTCGCGCACGCCCGGCGCAACGACGCCCGCGCCCTGGCCCGGGGGATCCGGATGCGCACCGTCGGGCTGGACAGCATGCGTAACGACCCGGCGACCATGGCGCACGCGCGCTTCCTCACCGAGAACGGCGCGGAGTTCCGTACGTCGGCGGTGCTGCCGCACCGAATGATCATCATGGACCATCGCGCCGCACTGGTGCCGATCGATCCACGCGACTCCCGCAAGGGCGCCCTGCTCGTTCTCGGCCCCGGCATCCTGGCCCCGATGATCGCCCTGTTCGATCAGGTGTGGGAGATCGCGACGCCGTTGGGCGCGGCGACCGACCCGGATCGCCAGGGGCTGAGCACACGGGAACGCGCGCTGCTCAAACTGCTGGCTGAGGGACTCACCGACGAGGCGGCCGCGGCCCGGCTGGGCTTCTCCCCGCGGACCGCGCGCCGGATGATGGCCGACCTGATGGAGCGGCTGGACGCGCGCAGCCGTTTCGAGGCCG
Source organism: Actinoplanes teichomyceticus ATCC 31121 (assembly GCF_003711105.1). Taxonomy (NCBI): domain Bacteria; kingdom Bacillati; phylum Actinomycetota; class Actinomycetes; order Micromonosporales; family Micromonosporaceae; genus Actinoplanes; species Actinoplanes teichomyceticus. The sequence goes on along the minus strand of NZ_CP023865.1, from coordinate 6,372,761 downwards.
GTCTGAAAGCAGCCCAGCGCGGCTGGCTGTGACCGTGATCCGCGTGGCTCAGGCCCGCACGGCCGGGCTGGTGGCGCCGGGCACCCTCGTGGTCGAGGACAGCACCACCCGGTAGCGGCCACCGCTGACCAGGCCGGTGATCTTCCGGCTGCTCGTGGCCGGGTACGTCCGGACCGTGGTCCAGCGCCCGCCGACGTACCGCTGCACGGTCAGCTTCTGGCCGGTGGCGCCGGCGACCCGGACGGTCAGGGTCTTGCGCGCGCTACGGGTCACCGTCAGCGCCGCCGTCAAGGTGTACGAGCTGGTCGCCGAGGCGGCGGTGTTGGTGCGGGTGGCAGGCACGGACAGGCGTACCCGGAAGGCGGCCGTCGCGGTCCGGTACACGGTGTACGTGCCGGTCACGCTGGTTCGGCCCGGGGTGCACGACCAGGCGCGGCCGGCCACCGAGACGCAGACCGAGACCGGGCGGCCCGCCCACGCCCGGCCGTCCGCGGTGACCCGGAACGTCGTGCTGGTGCGGGCCCCGTAGGGGACCGTCCGGCTGCCCGTGCCGGCGGTGACCACCGGCTTGGCGACCACCGGGACCGACGGCGTCGGGGCGGTCGGCGACGAGGGCGACGGCGACGGCGTGGAGGGGGCCGGCGACGAGGGCGACGGCGACGGCGTGGAGGGGGCCGGCGACGAGGGCCACGGCGACGGGGTGGAGGGGGCCGGCGACGAGGGCGACGCTGCCGGGGTGGAGGGAGCCGGCGACGAGGCCGACGGCGACGGCGGGGTGGAGGGCGACGGGGCGGGTGCGATCCTGGCGAGGGCGGCCGCGGCGTCGATGCGGCCGTGGCCGTAGTCGGTGTCCCGGCCGGCCGGGCCCAGGTCGACGGCGGACGCCTCGAGCGCGGACTCCACCTGGTCCGGGGTGAGCCCCGGCCGGGCGGCGACGAGCAGCGCGGCCACCGCCGCGACGTGCGGCGACGCCATCGAGGTGCCGCTCATCGTGGCGTACCCGCTGCTGCCCAGCGCGGTCGGGTAGGTGCTCAGGACGGCGCTGCCCGGCGCGGCCACGTCGACGTAGTCGCCGGCGTTGGAGTAGGGGGCGACCGTGTCGGCGGAATCGGTGGCGGCCACCGCGATCACACCCTGGTCGGCGCCCGGGTAACTGGCCGGGCTGCCCTTCGTACGCTCGTTGCCCGCCGCCGCCACCACGACCACGCCCCGGCTCCGGGCGTAGGCGACCGCGCTGGTGACCGCGCTGGAGTGCGCCGTTCCGCCCAGCGACAGGTTGATCACGTCCGCGCCGTTGTCGGCGGCCCAGACGATGCCCTCGGCGGTGTCCGAGTCGTATCCGCTGCCCGTCGCGTTCAGCACCCGTACCGGCAGCACGCGCACATCGGGGGCGACCCCGGAGACGCCCACGGCGTTGCCGGTCAGCGCGGCGACGGTGCCCGCCACGTGGGTCCCGTGCCCCTGCGGGTCGGTGTCACCGCCGGCCCGGCCGGCGATGGCGTCCCAGCCGGTCAGCACCTGCCCGGCCAGGTCCGGGTGGCGCGCGTCGACCCCGGTGTCGATCACCGCGACGGTCACCCCGGCGCCGGTGGACCGGGCCCAGGCCGCGGGCGCGTTGATCCGGGTCAGGTCCCACTGCCGGGACCGCAGCGGGTCGCTGCCGCCCGGCGCCTCCAGCGTGTGCACCACGCCGTCGACCTCCACGCCGAGCGCGTTCTCCGCCTGCTGCGCCTGCCGCACCAGCCGGGTCGCGGTGGCCCGGTCGCGGGCCTCATGGACGGTGATCACCGGACGGCCGCCGGCGTCCAGGGCGGTGCCGACCACCCGGACCGGCCGGGCGGCGGACACCTCGGCGGGCAGGATCCGTTCCGGGGCGGCGCTGAGGGCGCGCGAGCGCGGGGCCGCGGCGAGCGTGCGCGAGCCGGCGCCCTCGGCGACGGCCGGCGGGGCCGGGACCACCGGCGCGGCGGGGCTGCCGTGCGGCGCGACCCGGGCGTAGGAGACCGGCTGCCAGCCCGCCGACCCGGACGGCACGGCCAGCGCCCCGACCCCGGCGAGCGCCGCCGCCGTCAGCACACCGGCCAGAACCCTGCGTCGCGTGGCCACCCTCATCCCGTCCCACTCCCCGTCCGCGGCCGCCCCCGCGACCTCTCCAGCAAAAGGTCGGTCGTTTCGAGTGCGAACCGGGCAGGCGCGGGTTGCGATCGGGTTGCGGTGATCGCCGTAGACTCTGACCTATGCCATTGACCGGTGAATACGAGCCCAGCACCCTCGACTGGGCACGCAACCAGGCGGAACGGTACGAAGCGACCGGCGGCGCGGAGGCCAACGACATCCTCGGCCGGCCGATCGTCGTGGTCACCAGCGTCGGCGCGAAGAGCGGCAAGCTGCGCAAGACCCCGCTGATGCGGGTCGAGCACGACGGGGAGTACCTCGCGGTCGGCTCCCTCGGTGGCGCCCCGAAGAACCCGGTGTGGGTCTACAACCTGCGCGCCAACCCGCATGTCGAGGTGCAGGACGGCGCGCAGCGGCACGACTACACGGCGCGGGAGCTGTCCGGCGCCGAGCGGGAGGTGTGGTGGCAGCGGGCGGTCGAGGCGTTCCCGAACTACGCGGAGTACCAGGAGAAGACCGAGCGGGTCATCCCGATCTTCCTGCTGACCCGCCGCTGAGCACCGGCGCAACCGGTCCGGTGGGTGCGGATCGTGCGGGAAAAGCGGATGCCACCAGGCCGTCCGCGCACGATCATGGGGGTATGCGGACCCCCCAGCAGCCCCTCGACCGCGCCAACGGGGCGACTCCGGCCGCCCGCACGAGCGCGGCCGCCCCGGCGAGCCTGCCGCTGTCCGGCGCCATCGACGACGGTGACCGGCTGGTGGACCTGGTCGACCTGATCGCCCTCGACCCGTTCGTCACCGGCCGTGAACCGTTCGGCCGCACCACCTGGCTGGAGAACCTGCGCGCCGACGCGCCGCTGACCGCGCCCGGGGCCCGGGTGGTGCGCGACGCGGTGGAGGACGACGGGCACGGCCGGCTCAGCGCCGGTGACGGCTGGACGCTGCACGTGATGCGCTGGAAGCAGAGCCGCCGGGCCCGGGTCACGGTCACCGCGACCAGCGGCGAGCTGGCCGACACCGTCCTCGCCGCGGCGACCGCCGGCGCGGTGGAGGAGCCGGCCCCGGCCGACGACAGCGTGCCGGTCGGCTTCTGGCACTTCGGCCCGCACGGGCCGCGCCGCACCCAGCGGGAGATCGGCGCCGCGCCGTGGGAGGCGATCCGGGCCAACTACGCGCGGCCGGTCGCCGACACGCTGGAACGGCTGATGGCGATCGACGCGTCCACGGTCACCGGTCGCCTCCTGCTGCTGCACGGTGAGCCGGGCACCGGCAAGACCACCGCGCTGCGGGCGCTGGCCCAGCAGTGGCGCTCCTGGTGCCAGGTGGACTGCGTGCTCGACCCGGAGCGGTTGTTCGGCGACCCGGCCTACCTGATGAGCGTGGCGCTGGGCAGCGGCGACGAGGACGAGCCGAAGTGGCGGCTGCTGATGCTGGAGGACTGCGACGAGCTGATCAGCGGCGACGCCAAGGCGAGCGCCGGGCAGTCGCTGTCCCGGCTGCTCAACCTCACCGACGGGTTGCTCGGCCAGGGCCGCAACGCGCTGATCGCGATCACCACGAACGAGGACCTGTCCGCCCTGCACCCGGCGGTGATCCGGCCGGGCCGGTGCCTGGCCAGCATCGAGGTGGGGCGGTTGTCGTACCGGGAGGCGGTGGACTGGCTGGGCACCGCGAAGGGGATCGGGCCCGACGGCGCCACCCTCGCCGAGCTGTACGCGCTGAAGACCGGCGCCCAGCCGGTCACCGTCCCCAGGCAGTCCGGCCCCACCGGCATGTACCTGTAGGCCGATGCCACCGCCCGGGGCTCGGCGGAGCGATGGCGCGCCCGGCGCACCGGTGCGCGCCGCCCTTCCCGGCCGGTCCCCTCAGGCGACCCGCCGGTGGTCGTGGCCGGGCCGGGCGGCTGTGCCCCGCTTTCCGGGCGGTCCCCTCAGGCGACCCGCCGGTGGTCGTGGCCCGGCCGGGCGGCTGCGCGTGCGCCGGCGAACCGCTTGTCGGCGGCGCGCGGGCCGTACGACTCCACGGCGACCGGGGCGTCCAGCAGCGCGCCGATCTCGCCCGCCCAGTCCCGCGGGCGGTGCAGGCGCGCGGGGCGGGCCCGCAGCAGCCGGGTGGTCAGCTCCTCCTGATAGGACAGGTCGCGGTACGGGCCGGGGACGATCCGGTCCCAGAGCCGGCCGTCCACCCGGTACGCGGTGCAGACCGCCAGCTCGGGGTGCGCCTCGGCCACGTCCAGGTGGGTGACGGCCAGTTCGTCGATCCCGCCGGCCACCTCCACGGCGTACCGGTGGGCGACCGCGTCGAAGTGACCGGTCCGGAACGCGCCCTGCCACTCGCCGTGGCCGTTGTGCGCCTCCGGCAGGCACAGCGCCGGGTCCTCGGTGACGAACGGCCCGGTCCCGTGCCTCGTGGTGTACGCCCGCACCACGCCGAGCCGCCGGAACGACGGGCACAGCTGCGTCACGTTGCCGAACGTCGTGGTGGACCAGGTGGTGTGCGGGTGCCAGCCGCGCCACTCGTCGAGCAGCACGCCCTGCGCGCCCTCGAAGACGCAACCGCCCTCGGACAGCAGCCGCATGGTGTGGCTCTCGTGCACGATGCGGACCGCGCGGCCGAACGCCGTGAACGCGTCCACCACGTCGTCGAGCGCGGTGTCGGCGTAGCCGTACGCCTCCTGCACCGCGGCCAGGCGGCGCCGCAGCCGCGCCGGTGACCGCACGTCGGCGACCCGTGGCGCGTCCGGGTGGCGCCGGGCGTACGAAACGGTCTCGCCGACGCCCAGGCCGCACGAGCCGTGCCGGTCGACGCGCTCGCGGCGCCGGTTCGCGGCCCGGTGCCACGGGGTGGCCAGCAGCGCGTCGCCGTCCACGGTGAGCAGGTGGAACGGGTTGCCCAGCGCGGCCGCCTCGGCGGACAGCGCGAGCGGGTCGACGACCACGAACCGGGTCAGGTGGGTCGGCACGCCGCGCAGTGTGCCGGAGCCGAACTGGGCGAACGTGTGGTGCCGGCCGTCGTCGGCGACCACGTTGTGCCCGGCTTGCGCGCCCCCGTTGAACCGGATCACCGCGCGCACCGGCAGGGTCGCGCACAGGGCGTCGACGACCGTGCCCTTGCCGGCGTCCCCGTAGCCCAGGTCGACGACCGCCACATGGTCCATCACGGCCGCCTGAGCGCCAGCGACAGCTCCGGGGTTTCCGCGTCCGTGCGCACGGCGCGTGCGACGGTCTCGCAGATTTCCGCGACGTCTTCGAGCTCCAGTACGTGCTGCGGGAGCAGGTCGCGCCAGGCGGCCAGCACCGCGGGGTCGGCGCCGTGCCCGGCGCCGCCCGGCCGGATGAAGAAGACCTCGAACTTGCGCTGCAACTCGGTGAGGATCGCCCGGGTCGGTACCGGCTGCGCCAGCTCGTCGCCGATCACCCGGCGCACCTGCGCCGGCTGCACGTACTCGCCCGGCATCCGATCGCCGACCAGGAACAGGTAGCCCTTCCGCCGCCGCTCGATCAGCGAGTCCAGCACCACGTGCCGGGCCAGGAAGTACATCGCCAGCTCGTACGACGCCCGCCGGCCCGCGCCCGGGCCGCCCCGCGGCAGGATGCGGGACAGGTCCTGGTCCATCCGGTTGTCCGATTCGAACTGGCCGACCTGCAGCGGCGCCGGGTCGCGCGTGGCGTCGCCGATCGCGCCGAACATCAGCTGCGGGTCGGTCACGCCGCCCGGGCCGGTGAGCAGCCCGAGCAGCCGCGGCAGCCGGGCCTGCAACGCCCGCGGCACGGCCCGCGTCGCGCCGGTGACGTCGAACATCACCACGATCGGGGTGCTGGCCGGGTGCTCCGCGCTGTCCCGGCTCTCCCGCATGAACACACCGGCCGGGTCGAGCGCCGGGTGCGCCCGCCGGGCGCCGCCGTCGCCGTGCGCGAAGGCGCTCGGCCCGGTCGCCGCCCGGTAGTTCGCGGCGGCGGTGTAGACGTCGGTGGACCAGCGTCCACTTCCCATGGTCACGTTCTCCTCGTCGAGGGGATGGTCAGGTCAGGCGGTGACTAGATCCGGTACCGCTGCGGGATCAGCTCGTCGAACTCGGCCAGCAGCCGCCACGCGTCCTGCGGGCGCATCCGGGGCGCGGGGTGCAGGCAGCCGTCGGCGAACCGCCGCAGCGGGTGCGGCATGTCCGGGCCGAACAGCCGGGTCATCAGCCGGGTGGCCAGGTAGATGTCGGTGGCCGGGGTGACCGGGCGCCCGACCGGCACCTCCGGCGGGTACTCCGGCTCGCGGCGGGCGATCAGCGCCTTCGGCCGGCCACCGGCCGGGGCCGCGTAACACCAGTCGATGAGGATCAGGCCGCGCGGCCGCGGGTCGACCAGCACGTGCTCCTCGAAGACCGCGCCGTGCACGACCCCGGCGCGGTGCGCCCAGCCCAGGCCGGCGAGCAGGCGCCGCCAGATCCAGACCAGGTCGGCCGGATCCAGGTCGCCGGTCGCGGCCAGGTCGCGGAAGCCGCGCTGCCGGGTGACGACATTGACCGTACGGCGGTGGCCGGCCCCGTCGACGTGCACGAAGGTGTCCATCAGCCGGGGCGCGTAGGCCCGGAAGCCGGCGCGGCCGTGACTGCGCAGCCGGCGCAGGGCAGCCGCCTCGACGGCCAGCAGATCGCTGTCGGCCGGGTCGCGCGGCACCTTGAGCAGCTGGTCGCCCTCGGCGAACAGGTCCGTCACGTCACCGGCGGCGAACCGCCGGTCGAAGCGGGACCACGGCTTGGGGTGGGGGACCGGGCCCGGATCGGTCCGGACCCGGTCGCGGGCCGTCTGCCGCCGGCCCGTGGAGGGATGCTGCTGCGCCCGGCCGGCCGGGCGGTGCGGGTGGACCACCCCGGAGTCGCGTTCGGCATAGAGGGCGCCGAGCCGGGCGAAGGCCAGCGTCGCGGATTCGACCCGCGCCGCCCCGGCGGCGTCCGGGTGGACGATCTTGGCAAGTTGCCGGTACGCCGACCGGGCGCTCACGTACCGGGCGCCGCTGGCCGCGCGGCGGTCGATGCCGAGCCCGGTCGTGGCGATCAGCTCGGCGAACGTGCCGGCGGCCGCGATCCGGGCGGCCGCCTCCTCGAAGGAGATCCGGAAGCGGGCCGGAGTGGTGGTGGCGTACCCGGGGTTCATCTGATCCTGTCCTCCCGTGTCGGCCGCAGCAGTGCGGGGTGCAACAGCCGGGCGTCGCCGGCCCGGTAGAGGCGGGCGCGCGGCCCGCCGCGTTCGCCGCCGCGGGCCGCGGTCTCGCCGGTGCTCTCCACGAAGCCCGGCACCGACAGCACCTTGCGGTGGAAGTTGCCGGCGTGCAGCTCCTCGCCCCAGACCGCGGCGTAGACCTGCCGCAGCTCGGAGATGGTGAATGCGGTGCCGACGAAGGCGGTGGCCAGCGGGGTGTACTCCAGCTTGTCGCGGGCCCGCTCCAGGCCGTCGGCGAGGATCTGGTCGTGGTCGAAGGCCAGGTCCTTCGCCTCGTCGACGGGCACCCAGTAGGCGCGGGCGGCGTCCGAGCCGGCGACCGGCTCCGGCAGGTGCGGGGCGAACGCCAGGTAGGCGACCGACACGATCCGCATCCGGGGGTCGCGGCCGGGATCGCCGTACGTCCGGAGCTGCTCGACGTGGACCCGGTCGAGGACGTCACCGGTGTCCGGCGTCAGCCCGGTCTCCTCGGCGAGCTCGCGCAGCGCGGCCTCGTCGAGGGTCTCGTCGCGGACGAAGCCGCCGGGCAGCGCGCGGTGACCGGCGAACGGCTGCTGGCCGCGCTCGACCAGCAGCACGCAGAGCCGGCCGTCGCGGATGGTCAGCGCCACCACGTCGACGGTCACGGCGACGGCGGGGTAGTCCCGGGGGTTGTAGCCGGCCAGGAAACTCGCCTCGTCCATGATCAGGTCCTTCTCGGTACGACGTCTCCGCGACGCCAGTCTTGATCAATCTGAGTACTACTCGGTTTGAGTATTACTCGATGTGAGATGAACCTAGCGCGGTCGATTGGCGGGTGTCAACGTGATGCGGGCGCGAAAAACCCGCCGTCTCGCGGCGCGGAGACGGCGGGCTGTTCGAAGTCGGTCAGCTCAGCGTTCGTATGTCAGGCAGTCGGCGTGATCCGCCGAGGCGCCCACGGTAATCGCCGGAGCCTGACATTCCAGATCCTTGTTGTACTTGCAGTCGGCGCGCTTGCAGGCGCCCACCTGCGCGGTGGCCACCCCCATCCCGCCGGTGAGGCCGGAGCCGATGAACGTGTCACACTCCGCGTTCATGTCCCCGATGGTGATCGCGAACGCGGTGCATCCGTCGTGGTTGTAGCCACAGTCCGTAACCGTGCAGGTCTGCACCCGAGGCATGTGCATCATCTGGGTCATCGCGCGTTCCCCTCCTGGGTTACCGGTTTCCTCGCCTTTTCCAAACTAGCCATTGTTCTGGTGCCGTACACGATTTCCCGGCAGCGCGCGACTAAACCCGAAGGAATTGTTAGGCAAGCCTTTCCTTTTGTGCGAGGGGTTAGGCGCCCCCTGGCTCGGGCCCGCGCAATGCTGATCGATTTCATCCGTGTCGGGAGGTAGGCGACGCGGCGGGCGATGGTAGCCGGTCCGGGGCCCGATGTCTGACATCTACCGATCTTCCTGACTCTGAGCTACTGAACCGCCACTAATAGTTACGCTTCCGGCGAGACGGCCCGCCGTCAGCGTCACGTGCGGGCCCACCCATTCCACAAACGCGGTTCGTCAGAACCCGTAGGAGGACCTCGCATGCGTAAGTCTCGTAAGAAAACCGGCTTCCGGCCCTTGCGGGCCGGTGCCGCTGTAGCGGTGACGGCCGCTGCCGCGGTGGTCGGTATCGCGACACCGGCCTGGGCGGTCACGCTCACGACGAGCACCACGCAGGTGCCGACGGCGGGCGGTCTCACGCTCACGCTCACCGGCACCGGCGCCTTCCCGCTCGCCGGCAGCACGTTCGTCGGGCGGTTCGTCGGGGGGACGAACCCGGCGTGTGGCACAGGCCCGGCGGCGCCCAGCCTCACCGCCACCAACCCGGTGGTCAACGCCGGTACCATCACGGCCGGCCTGGACGCCAACACCTCCTCCATAGTCACCCCGGCCCTCCCCGCCGGAGCCTGGCGGGTCTGCATCTACGAAACGGTCACCGGCACCGGAGCGGTGAACGTGCACAGCACCGCCGGCACCGTCCTCGCCGTGCCGTTCGGTCAGCAGAGCCCGCTGACCGGGGTCACCACCGGCGGTCCGGTCACCCTGACCGCCCCCGGCGCCTTCACCACCACGACAACGGTCGGTGGCCTGTTCACCACGGCGGTCTGCCCGGAGCGGTACGCCGCAGCCGCGGCCGGCACGGTCTTCCAGGCCACCGGCACCAGGACGTCGAGCAACGCGGTGACCATCACCGCCCCGGCGACGCTGACCGCGGGCACCGGCTACTACGTCTGCGCCTACAGCGGCACCACCGTGGGCACGAGCGCCCTCGCCGCCCGCAGCTGGGGCACCTACTCGGCCTACCCGGCCACCGGCACCGGCGCCCTGGTGGCACCGACCATCACACCGCCGAACGGCAGCAGCGGTCAGGGTGGCTACGTCACGCTCTCCGCGCCGACCGGGACCTTCCCCGGCACCTACACCTACGGCGCCGTCTTCTCGCGCTTCGCCTGCCCGGCGACGTACATCACGGCGAGCACCGGCGACGCCTTCATCTCGACCGCGAACCCGGCGGTCCAGGAGATCACCACCGCCAAGGTGGCGGTTGCGGTGCCGACCGAGGTGACCTCCGGCGCGGGCGACCCCACCACGTCGTACAACGTGTGCCTCTACCGGGGTAACACCGGTGTCGCCGGTGACACGCTGATCGTCGCGCCGGCGACCTACACGGTCGCTCCGGTGCTCAGCGTCGCGAACGTCACCAACACCCTGAACAACGCCACCAGCGGCGGCGCCACCGGCCCCAACGTCAACGCCCTCGGCCACCCGAGCATCCAGCCGGCCTCCGGCCCGGCGCAGGGCGGCACCACGGTCACGATCGAGAACCTGACGGGTATCCCGACCGCCGAGGGCGCGCTGCTGCAGGCCTCGCTCGGTGGCAGCAACCTGACCAACGTCCGGGCGCTCAGCTCGACCTCGCTGACGGGTGTCACCACGGCGCACGGCGCGGGCTTCGTCAACCTCAGCGTCACCACGGCCGCCGGGACGAGGACCACCCTCTTCACCACGACGACCGCGGGCGCCTTCCGGTACACCTACGGTGTGAACGTGACGCCGAACACGGCGGCTCCGGGAGTCGTGCAGACCGTGGACATCACCGGAGCCGGCTTCACCGGTCTCACCTTCGAGGACCTCACCACGACCGGCGCCGGCACCACGCCGCTGACCACCGCGCACGTGGTGCTCACCGACAACAACTGGTACGCGCTGAACAACACGGCGCTCACCGGCGCCGGCCTCGCCAACGCCTTCCCGGTGCTGGGCGCGACCGCCGCGCCGCCGATCGCCCAGTGCCGCAACGTGCTGCCGATCAGCGACACCGAGCTGATCTGCAACCTGGACCTGGCGAACACGGTCGTCGGGCACGCGACCGCGCCCACCATCACCGCCGGGAACGTGCCGTACGGCACCTACCAGATCACCGTCCTCAACCAGGGCGGCGGCACGGGTAGCGGGCTGCAGGCGTCGGCCTCCAACTACTCGGTGGTGTCGAGCGGCTCCACCTTCACGGTGGCGGACTTCTGATCCGAAGCGGACGGATCCGCACCGGCTGAAGCGGCGGCCCGGAGTCTTTACTCCGGGCCGCCGCGCTGTCGCGTCGGGCGGGCTGTGCGCCGGCCGGGTCAATCCATGCTGGCCCACTTCTTGTGCAGCTCGGCCAGCGCCTTGGCCCGGGACGGGCGCCCCTGCGGATCGACCACCACGGCGACGACGCTCTTCGTCGCGCTGGTCCGCCAGCAGATCAGCAGATTGTCCCGTTTCCGCGGGGTGGGGCTGGTGCTGAACTTGAAGGTCTGCGAACACCGGGCGTCCCGGTAGGACCGGACCCCGCCGGCCACCCAGGCGAGTTCGCCCTGACCGGTCAGGTCACCGGGGGCCGCCACGATGCGGACGATGCCACCCTCCTTGAGCGAGCCCCTGGTCCGGGTCTCCACCCGGTCCGGGTCGACGGTGCCCTCGGTCTTCTGCGGGACGGGGCGCTGCACCTCGTAACCGTCCCGGGCGGCCTTCTCCCGGGCCTCCTTGATCTTCTTGACCACGTCCGGCGGGGTGGACGGTGTGGCGCTGGTGGTCGCGCTCGGACGGACCGGGGTGGACGCGGACGCCGACCCGGCGACCGACGGGGTGGGTCCGGACGGGGCCGCCGTGATCGGGCCGACCGCGGCGATGTCCCGGGTCGTCGTCGCGTCGTGCGCCACGATCGCGGACGTGGTCACGTACGCGGCGCCGCCGAGCGTGACGGCCAGACCGGCGACTCCGGCGACCTGCAGGGCGCGGCGCTGTCCCGGACGCCGCCGCGGCAGTGGTGGTGCAGTGGTGCCGTCGCCGGGCCGATCGTCATCACGACTTGTCATCTTCCGCTGTCCTCCGGTGTCTCGGCTGCGGACCGTAGGTCCCTCGACCTCATCGTCCCAATCAGCCCGACATACCGGGTCAAAACGAATGACAGCCCGCGCTCGGCTCCGCGGCGGCCGGCCTCTTTCCGGTTCTTCCCGATCCCGGCGCGATCGGCTCGTTACGCTGCCGGAGAGGCGGTCCGGCACCGCCACGCCCCGGCCGCACGAAGGATGGCGTACCCATGTCCCAGCGCAGGCTCCGCCGGTCCGCGCGGGCCGGCCTGGCGTCGGCCGCGGCCACCACCCTGGTCCTGACCGGTGCGGCCGGCCCGGCGAGCGCCGCGCCGACCATGACGCTGAGCAGCAGCGTCGGCCTCAGCGGCGGCGGCAACAGGCTGGTCGGCACGGTCGCGGGCACCACCACCAGCGTGTTCGTCCCGGGCAGCGTGCCCGCCGTGCAATTCCAGTACAGCTCGTGCAGCGCGATGGCGAAGAACCCGGTGCCGATCGCGACCAGCGGGGCCAACACCACGGCCGGTGTGGTCAACGCCGATCCCGCCGACGTCCGGCGGATCACCGACACGAAGATCACCTTCGAGGTGCCGTCCAGCGCGTACCCGGCGACCGACAGCAGCGGCAACGCGAGCACCGTCAACCCGAACGGGCTGGTGCTGGGCAGTGGCCAGACCACCGCGCGGTGGAGCGTCTGCGTCTACGACAGCGCCTCCACCACCGCCGGCACGCTGCTGGCCACGGCCTCGTACACGCTCGTGCAGCGGCCCACCATCACGGCGGTGACCCCGGCGGCCGGCCCGGCCGGCGGCGGCACCACCATCACGGTCACCGGCACCGGCTTCACGGCGGTCACCACCCCGATCACCGCGGAGATCGGCGGGGCGGAACTGACCAACATCCGGGTCGCGGCGAACGGCAACAGCTTCACCGCGACCACCGGGCCGCACGGCGCGGGCAGCGGTCTGGAGCTGTCCGTGGACACCCCGGGCGGCCGGGTCGGCAGCCTGGACCCGGACAACGACAGCGCCACGAACGACGCCCCGATCACGTTCACCTACAGCAACGGCATCACCATCGCCCCGTCCACCGCCGCGGCCGGCGCCGTGGTCACTCTGGACATCACCGGCGCCGGGTTCGCCGACCTGCTCTTCGACGCCGCCGGCGGCACCCCGACCAGCAGCCGGGCGCACGTGTTCCTGGTCGACGGCGCGTACGACCCGGCCACCAACCGGGGCGTGGCCGAGTGCACCGGCGTGATGGTGGTGGCCGACACCGAGCTGGTCTGCACCCTCGACCTGTCGACGAGCCGGCTGGACCCGGCGACCAGCCAGCCCGTACCCGGGGCGGCGATCGTGGACGGGGCGTACATCGTCACCGTGGTCGCCACCGGGGACCCGGGCGCGGCCGGCGCCGCGCACCCGACGATCATCAGCAGCGGCTCGGTGTTCGTCGTGGCGCCCTACTGACCGGCCGGGTGCGCTGACGGCGTACCGCGAATGATCGGCCCGGCGCCGCGGCGGCGCCGGGCCGAACGCTGCTCCCGGCTCGCAACCGGGCGTCTCCTCAAGTCACAACCCGCACCGAGGACGGTGGTTCCCGTCGCCGAGCTGGGGGTTGTGGTCCATGAAGGTTGTTCTGCGCCGGTACGCCGTCGGAGCCGTCGTCACCGGGGCGCTGGCCACCGTGGCCGCGGTCGCCCTGCCCGCGGGCAGCCCGGACTGGGCGCCCGTCACCTACGGCCTGACGGCCAGCGCCGAGCAACTGGTCCCGGCCACGGTGTCCCCGGCCCAGCCGGCCCGCGTCGTCAGCACCACCCTGGACGCCGAGGGACGCCCGGTCGTCACGGTCCGGGAGGCGACCGACCGGTCGAGCGCCACCGAGCTCGTCGAGCAGGCGCAGCGGGCGGACCGCGCGATCGGCGTGGAGCTCGACGCCCGCGCGGTGGCGCTGGAGGCGCCGGCCGGCACCGACCTGTACCGCGGCAAGCAGTGGGACCTCGCCACCATGCGCGCCACCGAGGCCTGGCAGCGCTCGACCGGCGCCGGCGTGACCGTCGCGGTCATCGACACCGGCGTGGACGCGACCAACGTCGACCTGACCGGCAAGGTGCTGACCGGGTACGACGCGATCGCCGACAAGGCCGGCGGGAACACCGACCAGAACGGGCACGGCACCCACGTGGCCGGCACCATCGGCGCGGTCACCGGCAACACCATCGGCGTCTCCGCGGTCGCGCCGGACGCCCGGATCCTGCCGGTCAAGGTGCTCGGCGCGGACGGCAGCGGCTACATGTCGGACGCCGCCGAGGGCATCATCTGGGCCGCCGACCACGGCGCCCAGGTGATCAACCTGTCGCTGGGCGCGATCCAGAAGATCACGACGGTCAGCAACGCCATCACGTACGCCCGCAGCAAGGGCGCCACCGTGGTGGTCGCGGCCGGCAACGAGCGCGAGGACGGCAGCCCGACCAGCTACCCGGCCGCCGACGAGGGCGTCATCGCGGTCGCCGCCACCGACTCCGCCGAGCGGGTGGCCACCTACTCCAACGCCGGCAGCTACGTGGACGTGGCCGCGCCCGGCACCGCGATCCTGAGCACGTACCCGGCCGCCCTGGGCACCAGCTACGGCACGATGAGCGGCACCTCGATGGCGGCGCCGCACGTCGCTGCGCTGGCCGCGCTGCTCAAGTCGGTCCAGCCGGGCCTGACCCCGGACGAGATCCAGCAGGCGATGGAGCGGTCCGCGGTCGACCTCGGGCCGACCGGCAAGGACAACGATTTCGGGTACGGCCGGGTGGACGCCGTGGCCGCCCTCGCCGCCGTGACCGCCGGCACACCGACCACCGCGCCGGCGACGGTCCGGACCACCACGGCTCCGGCCACCGCGGCTCCGACGACCGCGCCGTCCTCCACCGCGCCGTCCTCCACCGCGCCGTCCTCCACCGCGCCGTCCTCCACCGCGCCGGCCCGGACCGCGCCGACCAGCGCCCCCGCGACGACCGCGCCGGTCAGCACGCCGACCAGCGTGCCGGTCACCAAGGCCCCGACGACCGTGCCGACCGCGCCGACCGGCCCGGCGACCAAGGTCAAGCCGGTCATCGTCCCGAATGTCACCTCGGGTGGCCTCACCTACGGCGCCAGCACCGTCACGTCGTTCACCGTGACCGCCGCCGGCCGGCCGTGGGCCCGGAAGGCCGCCCAGCTCTGCGTCGCCGAGACCGGCAAGGCGTTCCAGTGCGCCGACGTGGTCACCTCGGCCACCGGCGTGGTCACCGCCAGCCGGGTCGCCACCGGCGGTTACCAGCTCCAGCTGCGGATCGCCGCGACCGCCGCCAACGAGGCCGCCACCGCGACGGCGACCTACACGGTGCGCAGCACGGTGTCGGCGGCGCGCGGCGGCAGCCGGGCCTTGGCGATCACCCTCGCCTCGCCGGCCGGGCTCAACGTCGAGCTGCAGCGGTACGTCGGCGGCGCCTGGAAGAAGGTCTACCAGTTCACCACCGCCACCACCAGCACCCGGGCCACGATCAACGGCCTGGTCGCCGGGCAGCAGTACCGCCTGGTGCTCCCGGCCACGGCCACCGTCGCCGGGGCGACGAGCGGCACCGTGACCGTCTGACGCGTCACCGACCGGCCGCGGCCCGGGAGGGATTCCTCCCGGGCCGCGTTCGCGTCACCGGGGCGCGGCCGGTTGCCGCCGGTCATGTGGGTGCGGCCGGTTGCCGCTCGTCATGTAGTGCGGCCGGTGCCGCCGGCCGGTGCGGGCCGGTCGGCTCGGTGCGGCCCGTTCCCGCCGGTCACCGCAGTGGGGTCCGCACCCGCTCGTCATTCCAGCGCGGCCCACTCCCGGTCGATGATGGCGACACTGTCCGTCTCGTCCGGGGCGCCCCGCGTGGCCACGGTCATCGTCACCACGCTGCGTTCGGCCGAGGTGCGCCAGCAGAGCAGGAGGCGGTCCCCGGTCCCCGGGGATGCGCCCGCGCTGGGTCGCACCCGATCGGTGCAGCGCACGCCGTCCGCGACCGGGTGGCCCCGATCCGCGGCGAGCGACAGTTCCGGGTGGCCGCTCAGGTCGGTGTGGGCGCTCGTCACCCGTACCGTCTGGTTGCCGAAGGTCTCGACGCGGCGGGTGACCGTGCCCCGTACCCGGTCCGCCGTCGCCGATGCCGCCGACCGCAGCGGGAGGCCGCCCGCCGCGGCGGACCGGGCGATCTCCGCCGCCGGTTTCTCCGGGGTGGGCGACGGGGTGCGCCTGGCGGGCGCCGCCGGGCGCGTGGTGCGGAACGCGTGCCGGGTCACCGGTACGGCGGACCGTCGCGTCCCCTCGCTCCCGCCCGTCGCCGCCGTGGTCAGCGGCGGCAGCGCCGCCGGCTCGGGCAGGGTCTCCTGCTCCGACTCCATCAGCTGGCCGACCAGGAATCCGGCCCCGGCCAGCACGGCAGCCGCGCCCGTCACGCCCACCACGGCCTGCTTGCGGCGCATCGAGCGGCGGTGCGACTCGGTGGCCGCCGCCGAGGTGTAAAGGCTGCCCGCGGGCGTGCGCTCCGGCTGCTCGTCGCTCATCTCACCGCCCTCGCTGTGGTCGCCGCTGCCTGTGGTGTCTGGGGTCGGATGGCTCCTTTGCTGGCCATGCTTTCAAAGATCGCGACATATCGGGTGGGAATCTGCTCGTTTGCCCGGTACGACGGCGAGGCAGTCACATCTGTCGACTTTCGGTCCTTCGCGTCACCCGGAGAGGGAGGCCGGCCCGCGCGTGGTTGACCGGGCAAACCCGTGCGCGCATCGTGTGGTGCACGGATGCGTTGGCGGGCGGATCCGGGGCGGTCCCGTCGTGCCCGGCCGCGGGAGGGAGTCCACGTGCGGGACGTTGTGGTGCGGGTATGACGGGTGGGCCGGAGCACCAGCCGGCCCGGCCGTCCTGGGACTGTCGGGCGTGCGGCCGGCCCTGGCCCTGTGAGCCGGCTCAGCGCGAGCTGGCCGGCGGACACGGCCGGATCGCCCTGGCTCTGGTGATGTGGGATCACCTCGAGGAGGCCGCGCGCGACATGCCGCAGACCCCGCCTCCGGAGCTGTTCGACCGGTTCCTCCGCTGGACCCAGTGACGAGCGGCAAATTGCCGGAAAGCGAATTGTCCACACGTCTCTCCACGTAGGGTGAACGTGCCCTATTTGAGGAGATGAGTATGCTTTTCCGCCGTATTCCCGCGGCTCTCGGTATCGCCGGGCTCCTGTGCCTCCCGGCTACCGCCGCGCAGGCCGCCGAACCGTCCGAGCAGGACGCCGCCTTCCTCCGTGCGGCGCACCAGGCGAACCTCGCCGAGATCACCGCCGGCCGGATCGCCTGGCAGAAGACCACGGACCCGACGGTGAAGAAACTGGCCGCCACCTTCATGCGCGACCACATCCACATGGACGCCGAGCTGTACCTGACAGCGCGCCGGCTCCGCGTGGTCCTGCCGAACGCGCCCACACCGGAGCAGCAGGCGCTGGCCCGCCGGTACGAGGTGGCCGGAGCCGACACGTTCGACGAGTACTACATCGCCACCCAACTGGCCGCCCACCGGGCCACCATCCAGGCGGCCCAGACGCAGGTCGAGGAGGGCGACGACCCGGCGGTGCGGGCGCTGGCCAGGAGAGCCACCCAGACCATCGCCCACCACCAGGTCCAGCTGCGCGCGGCGGCCGAGGCCGAAGGCATGGCCGGCTACGTCGAGACCGGCGGGCGCGCCCGCTGACCGCGGCCGTTCCACGGCGGATCCGTCCGGTCATCCCGGCTCGTGGGCCACCACCGCCGACCCCGGCCCGGCCGTGGCGCGACAGCGCCGCGGCCGGGATCGTGGCCGTCTGGAGGAGGTCTTGTGTCGGTCAGTGGACCCCGATGACCGCCGCGTCGGTGCCGCCCCGCCCCAGCGGCCCGGTCTCCCGGAAGCCCACCGCCCGCAGCGCGTCGAGGTGCCAGGTCGCCGGGGGAGTCGAGTCCGGCCCGTGACCGTCCGGATAGATCCGCTGCCGTTCCGCCGCCCTGGGCGCCGGCTGCTCGTCGGCGGTGGCGCGGCCTCGCCGGTCGGCGGTGGCGCGGCCTCGCCGGTTGGCGGTGGCGCGGCCTCGCCGGTTGGCGGTGGCGCGGCCTCGCCGGTCGGCGGTGGCGCGGCCTCGCCGGTCGGCGGTGGCGCGGCCTCGCCGGTCGGCGGTGGCGCGGCCTCGCCGGTCGTCGGCGGCGGCGCGGGCCCACCGGTCCCCTCGGTGGTCGCGGCGACCGAGGCGAGCATCGCCTGGAACCGGTTGCGCCGGTCCGGCATGAACGCCTCTTGCTGCCTGTTTCAGGACCCCTGCCAGATCTCGGGGCCCTCTCAGGTAAGCACTCATGCGAAGTACGGTGCTTACCTCACCGGGATCCGTCAGGTGTCCCCCCGTGGCCGTGCGCCGCTGAGCGGTTAGCCTCGGCGGCATGGAGGTGGTGCGGCCGAGGCTCGTGGTGATCCGCGGCAACTCGGGCAGCGGCAAGACCACGATCGCCCGCGCGGTGCGGCGCCGGTACGGTCGTGGCTGCGCCCTCATCGAGCAGGACCACCTGCGCCGGGTCATCCTGCGCGAGCACGACAGCGGACCGGACCCGGTGGCGCCGCGCTTCATCACCACGACGGCCCGCGCCGCGCTGGAGTCCGGCTATCACGTGATCCTCGAAGGCATCCTGTGGACCGGCCGCTACGGCGCCGCCGTACGTGATCTGATCGCCGGGCATCCGGGCCGGTCCGCCGTGTACTACCTGGACGTCTCCTTCGACGAGACGGTCCGCCGCCACCTGCGCCGGGCCGAACCCATCCCGGTCACGGCCGAGCAGATGCGTGCCTGGTACCACCCGCTCGACCTGCTGGGCGTCCCCGGCGAGCAGGTCGTCCCGGAGGCGTCGTCCCAGTCCGAGACAGTGGACCGCATCCTGCACGAGAGCGGCCTGTCCGAGGCCGCGGCGCTGACCTCGTGCCCGGTCCGGTGCCCGCGCTGCGCCGCCGGGGCGGGCCTTTCGCCGAGTTGATGGTTGGGTTTTCGGGGTGGGTCTGTCGTTGGGTTGATGGTTGGGTTTTCGGGGTGGGTCTGTCGCCGAGTTGATGGTTGGGTTTTCGGGGTGGGTCCGTCGTTGGGTTGATGGTCGGGTTTTCGGGGTGGGTCTGTCGTCGGGCTGATCGTTGCGTTGTCGGGGCGGCTTCCCCGCCGGGCTGATGGTTGGGTTGTCGGGGCGGCTCTCCCGCCGGGCTGATCGCTTCGCTGGGCTCGCATGCCCAGCTTCTTGGCGGCGCCGGTTTCGCGCCGGGGAGGCCCGGGACGTGCGATGCCACGGGTATCGGTCAGCGAATCGTGCCGGAAGCCTTCCGGTCGGCGAAGCGCTCGGCGAACGCCTTCAGGTCGCGCCGTTCGATCGCCGCCGCCATCAGCTCCGGGAAAGCGTCCGGTGTGCACGCGAACGCCGGCACCCCGAGCGCCGCCAGCGCCGCCGCGTTCTCGTGGTCATAGGCCGGAGCGCCCTCGTCGGACAGCGCCAGCAGCGCCACCACCTGCACGCCGGCCGCGGTCATCTCGGCGATCCGGCGCAGCATCTCCTCCCGCACCCCACCCTCGTACAGGTCACTGACCAGCACGAAGATGCTGTCCCTAGGCCGGGTGATGAGCTGCTGGCTGTACCCGACCGCCCGGTTGATGTCCGTCCCGCCGCCGAGCTGCGTGCCGAACAGCACCTCGACCGGATCACTCAGCTGCTCGGTCAGGTCCACCACCGCGGTGTCGAAGACGACCAGCGAGGTCCGCAGCGACCGGATCGACGCCAGTACCGCCGCGAACACCCCGGAGAACACCACCGACTCGGCCATCGAGCCGGATTGGTCGACGCAGAGGACCACGTCCCGCTGCACAGCGGTGCTCCGCCGGCCGTACCCGATCAGCCGTTCCGGAATCACCGTCCGGTGCGCGGCCTGGTAGTGCTTGAGGTTGGCGCGGATCGTCCGGTCCCAGTCGATGTCGGCGTGCCGGGGCCGGTTGATCCGGGCGGCCCGGTTGAGCGCGCCGGACACCGCGGCCCGGGTGTGCTGCGCGATCCGGCGTTCAAGCTGCTCGACCACCGAACGCACCACCTGCCGGGCGGCGTCCTTGGTGGCGTCCGGCATGACGCGGTTCAGGGAGAGCAGGGTGCCCACCAGGTGCACGTCCGGCTCCACCGCGGCGAGCATCTCCGGCTCCAGCAGCAGCCGGGTCAGGTCCAGCCGCTCGATCGCGTCGGCCTGCATCACCTGCACCACGGTGCTCGGGAAGTACTCCCGGATGTCCCCGAGCCAGCGGGCCACCTTCGGCGCCGACCCGCCCAGCCCGGCCGACCGCCCGGTGGCCGTGCCGGTCGGATCCGCGGCCGCGTCGTACAGCGCCGCCAGAGCCGCGTCCATCGCCCCGTCGCGCCCCTCGGCCCTGCCCAGCGCCTCCTCGGCCGGTCCGCCCAGCACCAGCCGCCACCGTCGCCGACGTTCCCGCGGGTCCTCCTCCCGCGGGGCCTCCTCCCGCTCCGCCACCGACCGGTCCGGTACGCGGGCGGTTCGCTCGCGTTCCGGGTCCGGTGGGGCCGGTGTGTCGGTGGCCTCTCTTCGTTCCGCGCGCGGCCGGTCCGGCGCGTCGGCGGTTTCCGCCTCCTCAGCCATCGGCCGGTCCGGTGTCCGTGTCGCGGCCCGCGCCGTGGCGACGCTCCTGCGTGCCCTGCGCAGGGTCATTCGCCCGGCCAGCCCGGTCGCCCCCTTCTGTCAGCTCCTCAACCCCGGCCACGCGTTCCCGGCCATCCGGCCACGCCGCACCGTCCTCCGCCCGCGCGCTCCCGTCCCGCACGTGCGAGAAGAGGCGCGCGGACGCCGCGGCCGGATGCCCGGCACGCTCACCCGCCGCGTCCTGGGCGGGGTGCGAGAACCGCAACGCCGCCGGTTGGACCGGCGTGCCGCCGGTCGGGGGCGGTTCCGTCGAATGTGAAAACAGTGCGGAGACATCGCCGCTCATGCGTCCTCCCGGATCCTGATCTCGCGGCCCAGCAGGGCGCCCAGCACGGGCAGCACCGACAACGCCCGCTCCTCGTCGATGGATACTGCCCCGGTCGCGGGCGCACCCGGCCGCGGCCCGGCCACCCGCTCCCCGATGGCTCGCCGCTCTCCGGCGTCGAAACTTGCGAACGTCCGCCGCAGCAGCGGCAGCACGTCGTCGAACGCCTCCGCCGGAACGTCCGCCAGCCACTCGTCGACCAGTCCGAGCAGAGCGTCGTCGTGTACCAGCAGCAACCCGCCACCGGACAGGAACCCCTCCACCCAGGCGGCCGCGTGCGCCGGGGGAGTGCCCACGGTCAGCGGCAGCCGCAGCCGGCGGCGCACCTCGGCGGCGTCCAGCCGGCCGGCCTCCAGCAGCAGCCGGGTCAACCGGCCGGCCGGCAGCCCGTGCAGATCCGGCCGCCGGGCCAGGGACTCCACCGTGGCCAGCCACAACTCCCGCAGATCGTCGTCGGCGAGCAGGCTGACCGCGTGGTGGACGCCGTCCACGCCGTCCCGCAACTGCTTGGCCGCCTCGTCGGCGAGTGAACCGGCCGCCGACGGCAGCCCGGCGCAGATCCGTTTCAGCAGGCTGGCGGTGACCGCGGCGAGGCCGGCCACGTCGGTACGCCGGACATCGCCGTACCGCAGTGTCCGGGCCAGCGCGGGAAGCGCCGCCATCAGATGGTGCACGTCGGCATCCAGCGCCGCCCTGGTGTCCAGGGCGGCCAGCACCCGTGGGTACGCCTCCGCGAGATCGGCCAGCAAGCAGGTCTCCAGCAGCGCGGTCACCTCGGCCAGCGTCCGTGCCGCGCCGGCCCGCCGCACCACCCGGGCAGTTGCCGCGGCCGCCACCGTGGTGCCCCACATGCTGCCCTCGACCAGCCGTACCGCGAACTCCGGCTGCCATCGCAGCATCCACTCCTCGCGGAACGTCCCGGTTCCGCGCCGACCGGCCGCCGGCTCGCCCCACGGCACGTCGAGCGTGCGCAGCCGATGCAGCAGCCGGCTGCGCCGCAGGTCGGTGTCCTTACGCAGGTCCAGCTCCAACCGGCGCTCGGTGGCCTCCGGACGGAGCCGCAGCGTGCGCTGCTGGGCGGCCAGGTCCCGGGCGAGCGGCACCGCGGGCATCTCGTCCGGCACGGTGCCGAGCCGCTCCCCGACCACCAGTCGCCGGGCGATCAGTTCCGTCCGCAGCGGTTCCCCGTCGCACATCACCGCCTCGGCGGCCTCGGTCACCTCGGCCAGTCCGGCCAGCGGCCGTCCGCGCAGCGTGGCCAGCGCCTCGGCGAGCCGGGTCGCCTCGATCACATGCGCCGATGAGGTGGGCACACCCTCCGCGCGCAGTACCCCAGCCGCGCTCACCAGCCATCGTGGCACCACCGAGTCGGCGCTGGTGAACAGGTGGTGGTACCACCCGGGCGAGCTCACCCCCGCGCCGTAGCCGGACCACGAGGCCAGCCGCCCGTACGTCCACGGCACCCAGGTGAACGCGACCTTCCCCTTGCGCCGACCCCGGAGCAGCGCGGTGTCCTGCTTGATCGGCACTCTCCGGATCAGCGCCGGCACGTGCCACGCCCCGCAGACGACCGCGATGTTCTGGTGCTTGCGCCGGACCTCCCGCAGCACCGTACGCATGTAGGCCTCCCGGAGCAGATCGTCCGGGTCCTCCGGCGCGGCTTCCCGGATCGCCGTCATCGCCTCCGCGATGGCCTCGAAGACCGGCACCCCGCGGTGCTCGACCACGTCCTCCCACCAGCGCTCCGGGTCGTCATATCCGGCCGCCGCCGCGAGCTCCCCGATCGGATCCACCGGCCGCGCCGACCGGTCGCCTTCGTCCCCGTCCCGCGGGGCTGCGGCCTCGCTGTCCTGCGGGGCTGCGGCCTCGCCGCCCGCGGCGCGGTGGGTTGCGGTGTCGCCGCCCGTGGTGTGGTGGGTTGCGGCGTCGCCATCCGTGGTGTGGTGGGTTGCGGCGTTGCCGCCCGTGGCGCGGTGGGTTGCGGCGTCGCCGTTCGGTGCCTCGGCTCCGCCGTCTTCCGACGCTCCCGCTGCGGCAGGCGTGTCACCCACCGCATCCGGTGCTCTCTCCGGCACGCCGGGATCGCCGGCCTCCGCCGTCTGCCCCGGTGCGCCGGGAGGATGCGGCCCGCCGGTCTCCGAAGCGCCGTCCGGCAGCTCGGAGCCACTCGACCGCCCGGCGCCGGGAGCCCCCACCCGGTACGCGTAGGGCAGGTCGAAGAAGCGCACCGGCACGTCGTTCGCCACCGCCCACCGGATCGCCTGCCACTCCGGCGAGAACACCGCGAACGGCCAGAACGCCGCCCGGCCCGGATCGTCGACGGCATATCCCAGCAGCGCGACCGGCGGCTCAAGGCCGCTGTCGGCGACCCAGCGCACCAGGTCGTCGGCCTCCGGCGGGCCCTCCACCAGCAGCACGTCCGGCTGCTGGGCGGCCAGCTCGCGCACCACCGCCCGGGCCGACCCGGGTCCGTGATGCCGGACCCCGTAGAACCGTTCAGGCATCGCGTGCGGCCCGGTAGAAATCGAGCCAGTCCGGCCGCTCCCGCACCACGGTCTCCAGGTACTCCCGCCAGACGACCGCGTCGGACACCGGATCCTTGATCACCGCGCCGACGATGCCGGCCGCCACGTCGTCGGGGTGCAGCGTGCCGTCACCGAAGTGGGCGGCCAGCGCCATCCCGTTCGTGATCACCGAAATCGCCTCGGCGGTGGAGAGCGACCCGGTCGGCGATTTCAGCTTCGTCCGCCCGTCCTCGGTCAGCCCGCTGCGCAGCTCGCGGAAGATCGTGACCACCCGCCGGATCTCGTCCAGCGCGGCCGGGACCTCCGGCAGATCCAGCGATCTGCCCAGCTGCGCCACCCGACGCGCGACGATCTCCACCTCGTCGTCCGCGTTCGCCGGCACCGGCAGCACCACGGTGTTGAACCGCCGCCGCAGCGCGCTGGACAGCTCGTTCACCCCGCGGTCGCGGTCGTTGGCGGTGGCGATCAGGTTGAACCCGCGCTGCGCCGGTACCTCGGTGTTGAGCTCCGGGACCGGCAGCGTCTTCTCCGACAGGATGGTGATCAGCGCGTCCTGCACGTCGGACGGCACCCGGGTCAGCTCCTCCAGCCGGGCGACCGCACCAGACTGCATCGCCCGCATGATCGGACTGGGCACCAGGGCCGCCTCGGTCGGGCCCTCGGCCAGCAGGCGGGCGTAGTTCCACCCATACCGGATCGCCTCCTCCGCGGTGCCGGCGGTGCCCTGCACCAGGAGTGTGGAATCGCCGGAGATGGCCGCCGCGAGATGCTCGGACACCCACGTCTTGGCGGTGCCGGGGACGCCGAGCAACAGCAGCGCACGGTCGGTGGCCAGGGTGGAGACGGCCACCTCGATGAGGCGACGGGGCCCCACGTACTTCGGGCTGATCTTGGCGCCGTCACCCAGGAGATATGTCACGACGGCCTGCGGTGACAGCCGCCAGCCGGGCGGGCGGGGCCGATCGTCGGCGGCGGCCAGCGAAGCGAGCTCCTCCGCGTACTGATCCTCGGCGTGCGGTCGCAGAGCGGTCACTGGAACTCCTGGATCTCGGGGCCCGTGGCTCGCACGCCGCGGGGCCTGCCCGGTAGGTGGCTCGAACTGCAAGCTACTGCGTGGGTGTGACAGTTTCCGGCGCTGCGCCGCGCCCGGGCCCACGCCCGGCGCGGCGTCATGGCGGGGGCGGGGTGCTGAATTCGCGGCGCATCTCCGCGCGGAAGGCCAGGGTCCTCGCGAGGTCCGCCACCGGCCGGACCCGGCTCGGGGCGACCTCCGGCTCCAGCTGGGCGGCCAGGCGACCGGCGAGATCGGCGTACTCCGGGGGCATGGCCGTCGCGGCCGTCCGGCACAACTCGCCGAGCTGCCAGGTGTGCCGATCGTTACGTGCCCGCGTGGCGATCGTCTCCAGCACCGTGACGCTCAGCGTCTCCGGCCACGGGCCGGGATGCAGGGCGAGCAGCCGGTGCGCCGAACCGTCCTCGGCCCGCAGCGCTCCGGCGGCCAGCCGGGCCAGCTCGGCCGGTGGCAGCACCAGGTGCAGATCCCAGCGCACGGCTTCGCGTAGCACACCCGCGTCCGCGGCGAGCAGGGCCGACGCCCAGCGGGCATCACCCTGGACGATGGCCGCCTTGGCCCAGCCGTGCACCAGCGGAGCGGACCAGTCGTTGCCCCGGGCCAGCGCCAGATAGCCGCTCGGCTCCAGGGCGGCCCACGACTGCAGCGGGGCGCCGGCCACCACCTCCTCCAGCAGCCATGCGCTCGTCCCGGCGCCGTGCGCCGGGCTGGCCCCGACCCCGTCCCGCTGCAACTCGGCGTCCAGTTCCTCGGGCGGCCGCACCGCCAGCCGGACCGGATCGCTGAGCACCAGCCTTACCGCGGCATGCGCGCGTCGGCTCATCCGCCGGCCGAACGCCGATCCGGGCAGTCGCCGTAGCAGGTCGACAGCGGTCTGCCGGACCTCCTTGCGGCGGTCGTCCAGCGCGCGCTCCAGCAGCTCCTCGTCCTCGAGCGACAGCCCGTCGGCGAACCTCGCGAGGAACCGGGTGCGGTTCTCCGAGGACTCGGTGTCCCAGGCGCTTTCCATCAGTTGACGGGCCCGTGCCGGATCGGTACGCCGCAGCGCGCCCAGATGACCGAGGCGTTCCGCGCTGGTGGCGGTGGTCCAGTCGGTGACCGTGCCGGGGGAGGCCTCGTCGAGCAGCCAGGCCCAGTCCGCACGCTGCCGGGCCAGCCACGCGCCACGCCGCCCGGCGACCCGGGTCACACCGGCGCGCACCGTGGTGTTGCGCCGCGCGGCCTCCAGCAGCGACGGCAGGGTCACCGGCGGAACGACGCCGCCCCGCGCCACCGCCGCGGCCAGCCACTGTGCCAGCAGCTCCTGCTCCAGGTGCGCGCCGCCCGGCGCGCCCCCACCCAGGATCCGGGCCAGGCGCAGCCCGGCCGCGGCCGGCAGCGGTGGCTCGGTCTCCACGGGCGCCGCCGCGATCGGCGTCCTCGCCGCCGAGGGCAGAATCCCGGCCCGCCGCGCGGTCAGGGCCACCGCGGCCGCGTCCAGCAGGGCCACCGGCCCGGTGGACGTGGCCGGGGCGGCGGCCGATCGCGGCGCCGGCGCGGCGTCGACGCCGGGCGGGGCGGCGGCCGGCGCGGCAGCGGAATCCGAGGGCGGGGAAGGCGGTGACTGCGGAGGATCGGCGCACACCGAGCCCGGCGGCGCGGCCGGATCCTGTCGCAGCTCGATCGCCACCGGACCGACTCGCACGGACGCTGCGGGCCACCGTCGGCGGGCCGTGCCGACCAGCGCGGCCGCCAGCATCTCCGGTGGCAGCTCCGGCTCGCGTGCCGCCCCGGGATCGGGCGTCGGTGGCCCGGCGGGCAGGAACTGGCCGTCCACCCAGGCGCCCAGCGGCCGTAGCCCGCCCGGCGACCACTCCGCCGCCACCGTGGCCGGGCGCCCACCCGCGGCCGCGAGCAGCCACCACGGCTGCCGGTGGCCGGGGGCCAGCGGCAACGCGTCGCCCTCCGGATCCACCAGCCAGCCGTCCGGCGTGGGAGTGACGGCGGCGAGCAGCATCGGTCCGTCGTACCGGAAAGGGTCGTCGGCGAGGAGCCGGGACCACCGGGAGAGAGCCGACCGCACCGACCCGGCGCCGTCCGGCGCGCCGAACGGCTCGGTCGCGCTGGTCCGCTCCGCGACCAGCGCGCGCATCGGCGCCGCACTCGGATAGAAGCACAGATCGCCACGGAACTCGGTGCCCGGCACGAGGTCGGTGGCGAGCGACTGGCCGGGCGCCGCGAACGACAGCACCAGCGCGAACCGGGACGTCGACGCCCCGTGCAGCCAGGCCCGCCGGGTGGTGAGCGCGCCGTCGTCGGAGTCGTGCTGGCCGAGCACCTGCCAGCGGTCGGTGACGCGGGGACCGGCCAGCACGTCCTCGGCCGGGGTGGGGTAACCGATCCGGGACCGCACGGTGGCGGCGGTCGCCGGGTCGAGCGAGTCGAGCCGGTCGTGCCCGGCGGCCAGCAGGTGCAGCATGGCGAGCTCGCCGAGCAGCCGGTCGGCCCAGTGCGGGCCGACACCGGCGATGCCGCCGAGCCGGCGCACCGCGCCCGCCACGCCCGGCGCCTGCGCGTCGACCAGACGGGCGGCGACCGGCTCGAAGGCCCGGTGCCCGTGCCGGCCCAGCCCGGCCAGACCCTGCTCGATCTGATCGTCGAGCCAGCGGCGCAGCTCGGCCATGCCGCCGGCGACCCGCTCGGCGCGCTCGCGGGCGCGTCTGGCGGCGGCGACCGGGTCGGGCGGTGTCGTGCGCGCTCGGGCGCGCGCCGCCCGGACGGCCTGCCAGGACGTCACCCAGGCCGGCGTGGCCGCCTCGCCCGGGCCGGCCTCCGCCCAGCGCAGCACCAGGCCGACGGCATGTTTGCACGGTGCCCGGAAGCTGGGGCAGGAGCACTTGAAGACGGGCCCGGCCAGGTCGACCGCGACCTGATGACCGCGACACAGGCCCCACAGGATGTCGTCGTGCCGCCCGGTGGCGCTGAACTGGCCGGACACCGAGCGGGCACGCTTGAGCGCGGCGGCGTCGGGAGCGAGCGACTCGGCCTGGGCGGTGGACCATCGTTCTGCGGGCACGAGACGACCCTAGGCCGCGGGTACGACGTTTTCCGGCGCGAGCGAGTCCCTGTGGAAAACCCGGAAACCGACCCAGCCGGCTGTGGACGACGGATCCGCGGCCGGCCGGGCGGGGCAGGGTGTGAGGCGGCCGATCCAGCGGAGGTGCAAGGTCATGCGAGTCATCGTGTCCGATGCGACCGGGATGGTCGGGCATGGGGTGGTGCGGGAGAGCCTGCTTTACGCCGGATGTGACGGACGTGCTGGTCGTGACCCGTTCACCGGCCAGGCTGCGCCATCCGAAACTCCGCGAGCTGACGATCGCCGACTTCGCCGACCTGAGCCCGTTCCGCCCCGGCCTCATCCAGCCCACCCACGGGGCCCGTTCCCGGACCGGGTGGTACGACGCCGTCTACACCGTCACCGCTGCGCTGATCCCGCTGTTGCGCCGGTCAGTGCCGGGCCACGTCACCACCACGGAGGCGGTCGGCCGGGCGCTGCCGCGTGCGGTCCGCACCGGCTTTCCGCGCCGCGTGGTGACCGGCGCGGACATGTGACCACTGCCCCCAGACGACCGCGCCGAACGCGATGGCCATCCCACCGACCTGCACGGGCGTCAACGACTGGCCGAGCGCCGCCCATCCGATCACGGTGGCGGTGACCGGGGAGAGCAGGCTCAGCAGCGACAGCTGAGTGGCCGGCAGCCGGTCCAGGCCGCGGAACCACAACGTGTAGGCGAGCGCGGTGCCGATCAGCGCGAGGTAGCCGTATCCGAGCAGGTTCTCGGCGCTCAGGTGGCCGGGCACGCCCTCGCTGAGCAGCATGACCGGGATCAGCGTCAGGCCGCCGGCGGTGAGCTGCCAGCCGGTCGCGGTCAGCAGCGAGACGCCGGGCCGCCCCCAGCGCTTGGTCAGCACCAGGCCGCCGGCCATCGCGGCGGTGCCGGCCAGACCGGCGGCGATCCCGATCGGGTCGAGGCCGGCGGTCGCGGTGAGCACCGCGAGGGCGACGCCCACCGCGCCGATCAGACCTGCCAGCACCGTACGAAGGGAGACCCGCTCGCCGAGCAGAACCGCCGACAGTCCGGCGACCAACAGCGGCTGTGCCGCTCCGAGCACCGCTGCCATGCCACCCGGCAGGCGGTAGGCGCTCACGAACAGCAGCGCGAAGAAGAGGCCGATGTTCAGTGCGCCCAGCACCGCCGACTTCCACCACCAGGCGCCGTGCGGGAGTCGCCGGGTCAGCGCGAGCAGCACCAGTCCGGCCGGCAGCGCTCGTAGCACCCCGCTGAGCAGCGGTCGCCCCGGCGGCAGGAACTCGGTGGTGATCGCATAGGTGGTTCCCCAGACGGCGGGGGTGAGCGCCGTGACGAACAGGACCCGCATGGTCACTCCCTCGATGTGAAGTATCTCGACATCAAGATAACTGACGTCGAGAATTTCGTCATCAAGGCACCCGGCGCGACGACGAGGAAGGCGAGGCAAGACAATGACCGGATGATCGAGCACGACGGTGTCGACCGGATCCTGGCCCAGTGGGCGACCGAACGCCCCGACCTGGAGACCACCGCGATGGGCATCTTCGGGCGGATCCAGCGGATCGCCCGGCTCGCGAGCGACGCCACCGAGCGTGCCTACGCCACCTACGGCATCGGCCGCCCGGAATTCGACGTCCTCGCCACCCTGCGCCGCTCCGGCGAACCGTTCCAGCTCTCGCCCGGCGCGCTGGCCGCGTCGATGATGCTCAGCACCGGCGGCACGACCGCGCGCCTGGACCGGCTGGAGAAGGCCGGTCTGGTCGCTCGCTCGCCCGATCCGGGCGACCGCCGGGGCGTTCTGGTCCGCCTGACCGACAAGGGATTTCAGGTGGCTGACCAAGCGGTGGCCGCCGGTCTGGCGGAGCAGCAACGCCTGCTGGCTCACCTCACGCCGGCGCAGCAGGCGGAGCTTTCCGCCCTGCTACGCGCCCTGCTGGCCGGTAACTGACCACCGGCCCGCGCCGACAGCAGCCCACCGGCGGCTCGACGCCGTGCCCGGCGGCGGCTCGCGGTCCGAGGCCGCGGTCGACGTCGGTGGGCAAGGGTGTCGGGCCTGTAAGCCGACTGTCCGAAGCGGACAACAGCTGCCGCCCGACGTCGCCTCTCGCCTCCAGCGGGGATGCCGGCGATCGTGGCACGCCGCTCGGCGTCCGGTCGCTGGGCGCGATGCAACGTACGCCGAGGGTCGAACGGCTCGCGGACGCGTCGACCGCGGTCGGGCAATGCCAGGCCCCGCAAGGGCCCATCATCGCCCTGTGCCGGCCGCCACGGGCTGACCTGGGACCCCTCAGTCGAGGTGGGGCCTGGCGGCGTGCCCCCGTCCAGCCGTCTGGCTGACCGTATCTGCCTCACCCTGCTCGAGCTCTGCCTGCAGCGCACCGGCTACCAGGCCGGGCCGCTGTTCCGCGTCAGCATCGACGGCGCCGGCGGCTCGCTGTTCCGCGTCAGCATCGACGGCGCCGGCGGCCCGCTGTCCTACGACGTCGCCCAGCGCCGCTGGACCCGCTATCCATCTCCTCGACGACGGCGCCGATCGCGTCCACCACCGCGAGCCCGGTCCGGAAGTTGCCGGTCCGGATGCGGGTCTGCGGGCCGCCGATCAGATACACCGCACCGTCCGGCGCCGGCTTCGCGGTCTCCTGTCCGCCCAGCTTCGACATGCCCCATGCTGGCGCCATCGGCGCCGGTCGTGGGGCAGCCATCCAAGATCGACTCGCGATCGTCAAGGTAATACAGATCTCAGGGCGGCCGGAAACACTTCCTGAATTCGACGGCAATACGGCCGCAATGGATAACGCATCGGCGACACTCCGCCTTAGACAGTCGGACATCCGGATTTCATAGGCCTCGCGATAAGCGCAGCTCAGGCCGGTTCGGGTGATCGTTGTCACGCGCCGAAATCGAGGCCTGTCGGCGACTCATTCTCCTGTTTGAATTCGTCCCGGCGAGCTTCTGGGAGCGCTTCCAGCATTTCGCCCCGCGGCTCAGCGTCGAGTCCTGTCACCATTTCACCCTCGAGAGGAAACCATGCGCCGACGCAATTCGCGCCTGCTCGCCCTCGTGCTCACCCTCATCACCGGCGCCGCCGGCCTCACGGTGACCGGGACACCCGCCCAGGCGGCGGGGACCATCGCCTGGACCCCCTGCGCCGAGAACGCCGACCTCGACTGCGGCACGGTGACCGTGCCGGTGGACTGGGCCGCGCCGGCCGGACCGACCATCGAGATCGCGCTCGCCCGGCACCGCGCCACCGACCCGGACGCCCGGGTCGGCTCGCTCCTGATCAACCCGGGCGGCCCCGGCCAGTCCGGTGTCAGTTCCGTGCTCAGCAGCACGTTCGACGGTGACCTGGCCCGCCGCTTCGACATCGTGGGCTTCGACCCGCGCGGCGTCGCCCGCAGCGCCCCGATCCTCTGCTCGCTCGAGGCGATCTACGGTCTGCCGTCCAGCCGCATCACCAGCCAGGCCCGCTTCGATGTCATGGTGGCCGCCAACCGGGCCCTCACCGACGACTGCCGCGCCCGCACCGGCCCGGTCTTCGACCACGTCGACACCGGCCAGACCGTACGCGACATGGACGCCATCCGGGCCGCCCTCGGCGAGGAACAGCTCAACTTCTTCGGCATGTCGTACGGCACCCTCATGGCGCAGCAGTACGCGGAGAACTTCCCGGCCCGGGTCCGCGCCATCGTCGCGGACTCCAACATGGACCACAGCGTCGACCCCGCCGGCTGGTTCGCCACCGAGGCGCAGGCTCTGCAGGACAGCTTCGACGCGTTCGTGACCGGCTGCAAGCGGATCAGCTCCTGCGCGCTGAGCAACCGCGACATCCGGCAGTTCTGGGGCCGCCTGCTGACCCGGGCCGCGCGCGGCGAGCTGGCCGACCCGGACGCGCCCGGCACCCGCTACACCCAGGAGAGCCTGATCAACCTGCTGGCCGACTACCTGGCGTACGACGCGTACTGGCTGCCGCTCGCCGAGACGCTGCGCAACATCGACGAGGGCCGGCCGTCGAGCCGGACGCTGCGGGGGGCCGCGAACGCCGTCGAGCAGCAGGCCGCGCGGCTCTCCCCGTTCGCCCGCGCCGGCAGCGTGCCGTTCGCGGCTCTCGCCGACGAGACGCCCGGCGAGCCGCCGTCCGTGGTGAACTTCAGCTACGCCGCGATCTACTGCCAGGACTGGGACATGCGCGTCGCCGACTACCCGGCCTGGTCCCGGCTGGTGAAGCAGGCCGCCACGCACGCGCCGGACTTCCCGTTCGCGCCGCGCTCCGAGCACGCCCCGGCGCTCTGCCTCGGCGGGACCCTCCCGGTGAACAACCCGCAGCACCGGCTCTCCGCCCAGCCGGCCACCCCGCTGCTGCTGGTGAACTCGGTGCACGACCTGGCCACCGGCTACAACTGGGCCACCGCCGCGGCCGGGCAGCTGGGTGATGCCGCGGTGCTGCTCACCTACGACGGCATGGGGCACATCGCGTACGGACGCACCGCCTGCATCGACGACAGGATCGTCGAGTACCTGAGCACCCGTACGCCGCCCGCGGCCGGCACGCACTGTGCCGCCACCCCGGTGCCGGGCACCGCGGAGGCCGGGCGCTCCGAGGTCGGAGGCGAACTGGTAGCCGCCGGCAAGTGACCCAAGCGCCGGGAGCGCCGCGACGGCGGCACTCCCGGCGTCCGGCATTTCCGGCCGACGCTGTCGCGTCATCGCCGACGGCGGCACGGGCGCCGGCACCGAGCCGCACGGCTGGTCGATCGACATCCGGCCCGATGGGCCGCTGCCAGGAGCTTTCCGCCCGCATCTCCGCGCGATACCGCCGAGACCGGGACGTGGATCGCCCCAGTACCCACAGCACCGCCGCCGCCCGGGGCCGGTCCCGGACCGCCCGGCCGCAGCACGATCAGGAACACCGCCGCGCCGAGGCACTGTTCAGAGCGTGCCCGGACGGGACGGCGTAGCCGACCGCCCGGCCCACCGGTTCTCGCAGTTCCGGGCTGTCCCGGCCGACCAGCACCTTGAGCAGCGCGCCGAGCGGGCCCCCGGCGGTCATGGTGACCGCGACCCAGCGGGCGAGCGCGCGGGCCCGACGCCGCAGCAGCCCGAACACCAGCAGCAGCGCGGCGAACCCGCGGGCGGTGGTGACCTGGTGGTAGCCGAGCGCGGCGGCAACGATCGGCATCCCGGCGGGCCAGCACGAGGCCATCTTCGGCACCTCCACCGGGCCCACGCCACCAGCGGGGCGCCGGAGAGGGCGGCGAGCGCGAGCACGGGCGGCTTCCGGCACGGCATCTCCGGCGTCGGAACCGGCGCCATGGCCATCGCCGCGGCGTCGGCGTCGGCGTCGGCGTCGATGCGCGCCTGATCATGGCTGCCAGTCGCTGAACATTTCGGCGTAGTTCTTGCCGTTGACCCTGGTGCCGCGGTATGTGCCTTGGAAGGCCGCGGTGGCTTCCAGGCGTCCGTTGCCGCCGAGGACGATTTCCTGGCCGGGGTTGCCGGTGACGTGCACGTTCAGGCGGGCGTCGAGCGCCGGGACGGTGACGGTCCACCGGGTTGGGTATCTCTGCCCGGTGGTGGGGCTGGTCCAGAACCGGCTGGCGTCGTCGGCGAGCGGGGTGGCGGCTGTCACCTGGTAGGAGCCGTCCTTGCGCAGGACCGTTGCCCATGTGTGCGTTTCGCCGGTGTTGTCGTCGGCGGCGTCCCAGAGGGCTACCGCGTCGCCGTCGGGCATGGTGAAGTTCATCCAGGTCCAGCGCCGGCCGGGCCCGTTGTCGTTCGGTCCCCACTGGCGGTCCAGCCAGGACCGGCCGGTGATCCGCTGACGCCGGCCTTCGAGGGTGAGGGTGCCGGTGGTCCGCATGTCGGGGAAGGCGTACTCGTAGTTGGTGTAGCCGAACAGGGTGAAGGCTCCGGTGCCGCTGTAGTTGAGGGCCGGACCGCGTGGTTCGAGGATGATGTCGAGAGAGCCCCACGGCACGGTGAGGGAGACCGACATGCGCCGGGCGTCACCCGTCCACCGGAGGCCGGGTGCGGTGATGTCGAGGCCGGTGGTGCTCCAGGAGTACGTGTTGGGGGCGAAGCGGGTGGCGTAGCTGTTGTACCAGCCGGTGGTTTCGTCGTGGACGGAGAACAGCATCAGGTTGCCCGGGCCGCCGGGAAGCCGGACGGTGTGCGCCAGAATCCCGACGTCGTGGCCGGCGGACCTCACCCGGCTGGTGAAGTAGATCGAGTCGGCCCAGCTCTCCTCCGGGCCCGGCGTCTTGGCGCCGAGGTCCGCAGCCGGGTCGACCAGCGCCGGGATGCCGCTGCCGGCGGTGACCGTCCGCGCGCCCGGCGGGTTCCGGTCGGCCGCCTGTGCCAGAGGTGATGGCACCGTCGATCCGAGCACGGCTGTCACGGCCACGGCCGCCTTGATACCAGTCCTTCTTCGCATGCAGAGCTCCGAGTGAGATGGTTTGTGTCACTGGCTGACTGCGATGGCCTCTTCAGGCGCCGTCCAGAGCCGCGCCGCGCGGTCGGCGGTGAAGAGGCGGGGATTCGGCCGGATGGGCCGACCGGCGCCGTAGAGTGCGCCGTTGGGCGTTGCGGCCGGGCCGCGCCGAGGTGTTCACGATCCGGCCCCTGCGCAGCCTGTCCCGCAACAGGTTGCTGAGCTGGAAGGGCCCCCGGATGGTTGGCGTGAGGGTGGCCTCGTCGCCGTCCACGGTGCGCCGCCGCGCCGTGGCGGGCATGCCGGCGTTGCCGGCCATGACATCGATCTGTGGGTACGTGGACAGCAGGTGCTCCGCGAGCGCCCGTACGTCCGCGAGGCGTTCGAAGTCTGCCCGGACGTGTCCCGGCTCGGCCCCGCGGCCGGCTGTCCGGACCCGGTCGACGGCGGCGGCCAGCCGGCGCTCGTAGCGGCCGGCCAGGACGACCCGACCCGGTCACCCCGGGCGGCGAACCGTTCCGCGGCAGGCGAGCCCGATGCCGGAGCTCGCGCCGGTGACGACGATCGTGCGTGGTCCGGTCATGCCGGGCACTCCGCTCAACGTCCGGGCACGAGCACGATGCGGTCGTCGGTGCCGGCGGTCCACACCTGGGTGATGTCGGCCAGCGGCACCGCCCGGGCCCGTACGTCGATGGAGCCCTGTGCCACCGCCGCGGCGAGCTCCGGGAGTTCCGCGATGATGTCGCGGGCCGGCACGGAGCCGATGCCGCTGCCGATGATCTGGAGCCGGGCTGATCGCAGCGCGACCGAGGGAATGGGCGCGGTCGGGCCGGCCATCGATCCGATCTGGATCCAGGTCAGCGGCGCCGTGCGGTCGGTGCGGGCGGACAG
The DNA here is from genome assembly GCF_003711105.1 of Actinoplanes teichomyceticus ATCC 31121. Lineage (NCBI taxonomy): Bacteria > Bacillati > Actinomycetota > Actinomycetes > Micromonosporales > Micromonosporaceae > Actinoplanes > Actinoplanes teichomyceticus. The sequence continues at coordinate 6,338,024 of NZ_CP023865.1, read as the reverse complement.
GAGCGGGATCATGGCGGTGGCGGCGGGTTCGCCCCAGACGTAGTCGAGGACGACGTCGACGTCGGCTGCCTCCTCGATGCGGTCGAGGGTGCAGGTCTGGTCGGCGCCCAGGGCGGGCAGCGTGGCCAGGCGGGCCGCGTCCCGGCCGGCGGCGATCACGTGCCCGGCGCCGAACAGCTTCGCGACCTGCACCGCCATCCGTCCGGCATTGCCGGTGGCGCCGATGACCAGGACGCGCCGGCCGGGGGTGAACGAGGTCCGTCGGCGCAGCGCGATCCAGGACGACATTCCCGGGTTCATCGCCGCGGCGACCAGAACCGGGTCGGTGTCCTGCGGCAGCACCACGCTGCGGCGGGCGTCGATGACGGTGCGGTCGGCGAACGTCCCGGCGTTCGTGTCGTCGAGGACCGCGTAGCGCAGCTGCCCGGCCGGGTCCCGCACGACGCCGTCGGCGCCGGGCACCAGCGGTAGCGCGCCGGTGCCGCTGTAGTGCGAGCCGGTGGCCTTGGCCCGGGTGAGGTGGTGCAGAGCTGCCGCAAGAACCTCTACGACCATCTCGTGGTCGCCGGTGGCGACCGGCTCCGGATGGTCGCGGTAGACCGGCGGCGCGTCGTACGAGGACAGGACTGCGGCGTGCATGGCGCCTCCCGAATTTGTTTGTATTACCAACGAAATCGAGTGTCGTTGGTAACCCCAACTAAGTCAAGTAGCATCGGCGCATGACTCCCGAGGACTCCGTGGACGCGCTCATCGACGTCCTGGTGCGCAGCACCTTCCAGGTGACGGGCATGCTCACCCGTCTCGGCGCGGAGAACGACCTGTCGCTCACGCAGATCCGGGTGCTCGGCATCCTGCGCGACCGGCGTCCCCGGGTCACCGAACTGGCCACCTACCTGGGCCTCGACAAATCCTCCATGTCGGGCCTGATCGACCGCGCCGAACGTCGAGGGCTGCTCGCGCGGGACAAGAACCCGCACGACGGCCGAGCCGTCGACGTGTACCTCACCCCCGCCGGCCAGGAACTGACTCAACGGCTGTTCGTCGAGGGGCGGCGCGCTCTGGCGCCGGCGATCGGCCGGCTGCGACCCGAACAGCGCGAACAGCTCATCGGGCTGCTCGACACCATCCTCGAGCCCGGCAACGACCAGTAGTCCGATCCGGTGATGCGGCCCATCCGCGACGGGCGGGGGTGGGTCCGGCGCCGGCCTTCGACCAGGCTCGCGCGACCGGACGGCCCGCAACCGGCAGGGGTGGGCCCGGCGCCCGAGCCAGACCGCCCGGGCCCGCGCTCGTCCGAGGGCTCACTCCGCTCCGTGGCCGGCCGGAACCACTTCCGCGGGCTTCGGCGGAGGCGGCGGAGTGCCGTCCCCGAACGGCCGCCCGCCCAGCGCCTCCCGGCCGTGCGGGCTGTGCCAGCCATGCAGTCGCGGCCCGACCGGGACGATGCCGGTCGGATTGATGTTGCGGTGCACCTCGTAGTAGTGCTGCTTGATGTGCACGAAGTCGATGGTGTCCCCGAAGCCCGGTGTCTGGAACAGATCACGGGCATAGGCCCACAGCACCGGCATCTCGCTGAGCTTCGCCCGGTTGCACTTGAAATGGCCGTGATAGACGGCGTCGAAGCGGACCAGTGTGGTGAACAGCCGCACGTCGGCCTCGGTGATGGAGTCGCCGACCAGGTACCGCTGTCCCGCCAGCCGCTCGGACAGCCAGTCCAGCCGGTCGAACAACCGGTGGTACGCCGTCTCGTAGGCATCCTGTGAGGTCGCGAACCCGGCCCGGTAGACACCGTTGTTGACGTCCCGGTAGACCAGCGCGTTCACCTCGTCGATCTCCGCGCGCGACTCCTCCGGGTACAGCCGCGGCGCCCCCGGCCGGTGCAGGGCGGACCACTCCAGCGACAGGTCGATGGTGATCTGCGCGAAGTCGTTGGTGACCACCGCGCCGGACGGCACGTCCACGATCGCCGGGACGGTGATGCCCTTGTCGTAATCCGGGAATCGCCGGAAGAACGCCTCCCGCAGGCGCTCGATGCCGAGCACCGGATCGCGCCCGCCGGGGTCGAGGTCGAACGACCAGCTGCGCTCGTCGTGGGTCGGCCCGGCGACGCCCATCGACAGCGCGTCCTCCAGCCCGAGCAGCCGCCGCACGATGATCGCCCGGTTGGCCCACGGGCACGCCCGGCTCACCACCAGGCGATACCGGCCCGGCTCGACCGGATAGCCGGTGCGCCCGTCAGCGGTGATCCGGGTGGCGATGTAGCGCTGGTCGCGGGTGTACTCACCGGAAGCCATGCGATCCATCCTGCCCCGGCGGACCCAGGATCGCACCGATACCGAGGGCCGCCGGCGGGGCGCCGCAGAACCCGCGGCCTACCCCGAAGGGGCCGCTGGCGGGGCGCCGAAGCGGTCGCCTAACTTCTCTCTCATGTACGCCGTAGTCGACCTGCAGACCACCGGCACCAAGACCAGCTGGCACGACCGGATCGTGGAGATCGCGATCGTCCGCCTGGACGAGGCCGGCCGGGTCCTCGACGAGTGGTGCACCCTGGTCAACCCGGACCGCGACCTCGGCCCGCAGGAGCTGCACGGGATCACCGGCGCGGAGGCCCGCCGCGCGCCGGTCTTCGCCGAGCTGGCCGGGCAGATCGCCGAGCGCCTGGCGGGGCGGCTGGTGGTGGCGCACAACCTGCTCTTCGACGCCGGGTTCCTGGTCGCCGAGTTCGGCAAGCTGGGCGTGACCGTGCCGGTCGACGAGGAGCGGGGGTTGTGCACGATGCGCCTGGCCGGGCATTTCCTGCCCACCGCGTCGCGCAGCCTGGCCGCCTGCCGCGCCGCCGCCGGCCTGCCGCCGCACCGGGCCTACTCGGCCCTGCCCGGCGCGCGTGCCGCCGCCGGGCTGCTCGCCTACTACCTGGAGCGGGCCGGGGACCCGCCGCCGTGGGCCGAGCTGGCCGCCGCGGCCCGGCAGGCCTCGTGGCCGGTGCTGCCGGTGACCGGCGTCGCTCCGGTGCCGCGCGGCCACGCCGAGCGGCGGGAAGCCCATTTCCTGACCCGGCTGGTCGACCGGTTGCCCCGGCAGCTGGACCCGAAGGCGGACGCCTACCTCGCGCTGCTCGACGGCGTGCTGCTGGACCGGCACATCTCGGCGAGCGAGGCGGATCAGCTGGTCGCCACCGCCGGGCGGATCGGCCTGTCCCGGGCCGACGCCGAGTTCCTGCACCACCGGTACCTGTCCGGGCTGGCCGCGGTCGCGCTCGCGGACCAGGTCCTCACCCCGGCCGAGCGCCTCGACCTGGACGGTGTCGCGGAGCTGCTCGGTCTGACCGCCGCCGACGTGGACCGGGCGCTCGCCGAGGCGGCCGAGAAACCCGCGGCCCCGGTCACGCAGTGGCAGCTCAGCCCGGGCGACCAGGTGGTCTTCACCGGCGCCCTGCACCCGCCGCGCGAACACCTCGAGGTCGACGCGCTCACCCACGGCCTGCGCACCGCCCGCAAGGTCACCAAACAGACCCGGTTGCTGGTCGCCGCCGATCCGGACTCGATGTCCGGCGTCGCGAAGCTGGCCCGCCAGTACGGTATCCCGATCGTCACCACGACCGCCTACCGCGCGATGCTGGAGTCCCTGCTCACCGCCGGAGCCGACGCCAGGACCAGGTGAGGCGCACGGCAGGCGGTCCGCCGCAGAACCTTTCCCGGTACGGCCTCGCCGCCCCGCCCGTGACCACGCCCCGAGCCACCCGCCGCGACGGGCCCGCACGTGCCGCCCGCCACGCGCCCAAGGGTCCGGGGCTGTTGGCCGCCCGCACGTGCCGCCCGCCACGCGCCCAAGGGTCCGGGGCTGTTGGCCGCCCGCACGTGCCGCCCGCCACGCGCCCAAGGGTCCAGGGCTGTTGGCCGCCCGCACGTGCCGCCCGCCACGCGCCCAAGGGTCCAGGGCTGTTGGCCGCCCGCACGTGCCGCCCGCCACGCGCCCAAGGGTCCGGGGCTGTTGGCCGCCCGCACGTGCCGCCCGCCACGCGCCCAAGGGTCCGGGGCTGTTGGCCGCCCGCACGTGCCGCCCGCCACGCGCCCAAGGGTCCGGGGCTGTTGGCCGCCCGCACGTGCCGCCCGCCACGCGCCCAAGGGTCCCGGGCCGATGGCCGCCCGCACGACGGGCGGCCATCGACCATGCTGGTGGGCGAGGCATCCCCCCGTGTGTGACGCCTCGCCCGGCTCAGGGCGCCGGAACCCGGCTCAGGGCGCCGGAACCCGGCTCAGGGCGCCGGGCCTCCCGCCGGGAAGGCGCCGCCCGGTGCGGGTCCGCGCTGCCGGACCACCGGGTGCGGGCCGCTCGGTGCGGACCGCTCGGCCGGGCCGCCGCCTTTATAGCACGGCAGGAGAGCGCTTTCCGCCCCCTCGCTTCCGATCGGGGCGGGTCAGCGCGGCGGATGCGCCCCAGCCCGGGGTAACCATGCTGGTCGGGGGGACCGGCTCGGCCGGCTGATCTCCGACCTGCCGATGTTCGCCCGGCTGGAGGCCGCCGACGACGATCTGGCAGTGGCGTTCGACGGGGCGTGCTGAACCGGCGCTACCGCGACGTCCGCAAGGTGGGTAGCGGACTCGGATCCGCGCTGGCCGCACGCCCGGTCGGGCGGCTGGGCGGCGGCTGGATGGGCGCCTGGTCGGGCGGCTGGGCGGCGCCTGGTCGGACAGCTGGTCGGGCGGCTGGGTGGGCGCCTGGGGCGGGCGGATCGAGGCCGGGCACGCTGCGGAGGGCGCGGCGATGGTCACCGCGGAGGTTCCGAACCGAACCCGAACAGACGGCGGATCCGTGTCGATCGGGGCGGGGCCACTCTCGTACCGGTGATTCGTACCGGAAAAGCTGTGGTGGCCGCGGCCCTCGCGCCGGCCGGGTGCGGCGCCCGCCGCGCCGGATGATGTCGTGATCGGGTGAGGACCGGCCTGCGGGCGCGCCTCGGCGGGGTCGCGGACGGCGCGGAGGATCGCCGTGAAACAGCCCTCCGCTCGTGGACTCCCCCCGAGGTCCACGAGCGGAGGGCTTGCTACTGCAGGAAGCTGGCGAACGGCGACAGCAGCAGTTTGCCCAGGCCGGTGGCGGTCCGGTCGAGCCGGCGGCGCTCGGCGTCGAGTGCCGCCAGGTCGTGCCGGATCGCCCAGATCTTCTGGGCGTTGCGCCAGGCGACGTTGCGGGTGTACTCGACCATCTCACCCTGCCACCAGTCGTCCAGGTCGCCGTTCATCGTGTCGATGAGCAGCTGCCACCGGTCCAGGTAGCCGCGCCGCAGGCCCGGGATCTCCTCCGCGAAGATGTCGTTGACCTGCAGGTAGTCGTGGTGCTGGTCGCTGCCGTCGATCGGGTCGGTGCCCAGGTGGTCGAATGTGGTGACCAGGGCGAACGGCAGGTCGAAGTTGATGTGCGCGTTGACCCCGGCGACCGCGGACGGCAGCGCGCGGGCGTCCGGTCCGGGAATCCGGGTGAACAGCCCGGCCCACACGTCGGGGCAGGCCGGGCTGCCCTCGGTCCAGTAGCGCAGCGCGTCGAAATAGCGCGCCGCGAACTCCACATCGAGCCGGGACAGGAACGCCGGGTCCTTGAACTTGCCCGCGTAGAGGCGGTCCAGCACGTTCTCGGTGATGGTGAGGTAGAGCTTGTTGAAGTCCGCCAGCGGATTGCCGTGCAGCAGCGGCGGGACCTGGCAGAGCGCGTCCTGCAGTCTGGTCAGCTGCTCCACGACCGCGGGCACGTCGTCCGGGTGCTCCCGCAGGATCGTGGACATCTGCAGTTGTACTGGCCCCCAGATGGGCTGGGTCATCGGATCCTCCACGGGACTTGCCGGTGTCGCGGAGGGCCCCCAGCACCGCCCGGCGGCTCGATGACCACCGGGCGGTGCTCCCCCGTGCCCACAGCCTTGCAAAGGCGGCGCACGGGGGGATCGGTAGAACGACGTATTCCGTGTACGTATGTCACGGCGAGATAACGATCCGCAGGTCAGGCTGCAGTCAGATACACCCGGCTGGCCTGTACGCGGGTACGTACCTGCAGTTTGTCGAAGATGTGGCCCAGGTGCACGCCGACCGTGCGCTCGCTGATGAACAGCAGCTCACCGATCTCCCGGTTGGTCAGGCCCTCGGCGACCGCGGCCAGCACCTCGCGTTCCCGCCCGGTCAGCACGGCCAGCTCGTCACCCGGGTCCGGCTCCGGGGGCATCATCGCCACGGTGTCCGCGTCCTCGGAGAGCGAGACCCGGAAGCGCTGGGCGACGCCCCTGACCTCGTTCGCGAACGGGCGGGCGCCCATCGCGACGGCCGTGGCGTACGCCTGGCGCAGCCCGTTGATCGCGGACGTGCGCCGGGCCCGGCGCTGCAACGCGGCCTCGGCGTGCCGCAGCCGCGCGTACGCCGCGGGGTAGGGCTGCTGGCGGCGGTCCCAGATGGCCGCGGCCCGGGCCCACGGCTCCGGGTCCTGCCGGTCCTCGATGCGGCTCAGCTCGGCGGCACAGAGATTGAGGTAACCGTCGAGCACCGCGCGGACCTCCGGAGCGGCGTTGCCCGCGCCGGTCTCCAGACGGCCGACCACGGTCCGGAGCCGCCGCAACGCGCCCGGGTCGACCGGTGAGCCGGCGGCGTGCGCCTCCGCCTCGGCACGCAATCCGTGCCAGGCCAGCACACCCAGCAGCACCAGGTCGTCGGAGCGGGTCTCGGTCAGGCCCCGCTGCACCGCGGCGCGGGCGTCGGCGTGCTCCTTCTGCCACATCGCGAGCCCGGCCCGCAGGGTCAGCATCGGCAGCACGTGGCGGGCGCCGCCGCCGGCCAGCAGCGTCGCCGCCGCGTCGAGGTCCCGGCGGGCGTTGTCCACCTCGCCGAAGCCGACCCAGAGACGGCTGCGGGCCAGCAGCAGCTCCACCGCGTCGGCGCCGGACGGGCGGTGCCGCATCGCCTCCGCCAGCACGGTGTCCGCCTCGGCCCACTGGCCGATCCGGAACAGGCCGTTGCCGGCGATCGCCAGCAGGCGCGCCTGATACGCCCGGCCGACACCGCGCGAGGCCAGCCGGTCGGCGCCCCGGCGGGCGACCAGCACGCCCTCCTCGATGCTGTTGAGCGGGCCGGTGAGCAGCTCGGCCAGGTGCAGGTAGGCCACCCCCAGGTCGTCCGGGTGGCCGGACCGCTCGGCGATCTCCACGGCGTGCCGGATGACCGCCAGGCCGGCGTCCGGGTCCTCGCGGAAGGCGGCGCTGAAGCCCAGCGCGGCGCTGGCCCGCACCAGGTCGGCCGTCGAGCCGTTGACCGCGGCCAGCTCCAGGGCGTCGCGGGCGCGCTGGTTGGCGTCCGCGTACCGGCCCAGGTGCAGCAGCAGCTCGGCGAGGTAGGCGGCGGCCGAGGCGCGCAGCTGGGGGGTGCAGTCGCTCGCCTGGAGGGCGAGCTCGTACTCGCGCTCGGCGGTCTCCGAGCGGCCGGCCGCGGCGAGGTACCGGGCGCGGCGCAGGTGCAGCTCCGCCTCGCCGGGCGCGTCCGCGCGCCCGGCCAGCTCCTCCAGCCGGGCCAGCGCCAGCAGGTGCTCGCCGCACTGGTGGGCCGACTCGGCCGCGTGGCCGAGCAGCTCGGTGCGCTCCGGGGCGTCCTCGGCGATCAGCCGCAGGGCGATGGTCCAGTGGCGGTGCGCCTCGGCGAAGCCGTACAGGCTCTCGGCCGAGCGGGCCGCGGCGACCACCGACGGCAGCGCCCGGGACGGCACCCCGGCCCGCTGCCAGTGGTGGGCCAGCCGGGCGTGGTCGGCCGCGCCGTCGCGCTCCTCCAGCGCCTCCGCGTACCGGCGGTGCAGCGCGGCCGCCTCGGCCGGCAGCACCTCCTGCTCCAGCACCTCGGCGACCAGCCGGTGCCGCAGCCGGTAACCCTCGCTGTCGCCGACCACGAACCGGTACGCCACCGCGGCGCGGACCGCCTCCAGCAGCTCGTCCTCGCTCAGCCGCACCACCCGGGCCAGCACCGTGTGCTCGACCGGCTCCACGCCGGCGGCGATCGCGTGCACCACGGCGTGTGCGTTGGCCGGCAGCTCGTCGACGCGGGCCAGGAAGATCTCGCGCAGCGTGTCGGACAGCTCCACCCGGCCGTCGCGCAGGTCGCGGGCCAGCTCCTCGGCCACGAACGGGTTGCCGCCGCTGCGCTTGTAGACCCGCTCGGCGTCCTCGCCGGCCACGTCCCGGCCGACGATCGCGGTGACCAGCTCCCGGGTGTGCTCCGGGGTCAGCGGGGCCAGGTCGAGCACCCGCACCGAGCGCAGCCGGCGCAGCTCGGCCAGCACCCGGCGCAGCGGGTGGGTGCCGTGCAGGGCCTCGGCGCGGATCGCGGCCAGCACCGAGACACGCACGTCACCGAGCCCGGCGAGCAGGTAGAGCAGCAGCTGGCGGGTGCTCCGGTCGGCCCACTGCAGATCGTCGAGGACGAGCAGCAGCCGCTGGTCGCCGGCGATCGCCCGCAGGTCGCGCGACACCCGGTCGAGCAGCGCGCCGGCGTCGTCGGCCACAGTGGCCGGTGCGCTGTCGTGCCGGCGCAGCGCCTGCAGCACCGGGTGCAGCGGCGAGGCGTCGCCGATGTCCAGGCAGGTGCCGAAGAGCACCGCGAAACCCCCACCGCGCAACGCGTCGGCGGTCTCCCGCAGCAGCCGGCTCTTGCCGACACCGCTCTCCCCGGTCAGGAACACCGCGGCGGTGCCACCGGGGCCGACGTTGCGCAGGTAGGACTGGATGTCGGCCAGCGTGCCGGTGCGCCCGACAAGCGGCCCGTCGTCCCCCTGGCTGGCCATGACCGGCAGCCTAATGCGAAAGCGACTATCACGTTGTCGTCGGTTCGGACTGTTCTGCGTCACAAAAATGACCAGTGTGGATGCGATCACAGATACGTCGTTCTGCGGATCCGCGTGCCGGGCCGGGCTGGCACCGTACTCCCGGTCAACGCAGTGATCTGGGGGAGCGTGAGACATGACCACCATCACCGTCGCCGTTCAGGAGCGGCGCCAGACCGTGACCGTGCTGTTCATAGACATCGTCGGTTTCACCTCGCTGGTGGACCGGCTGGACTGCGCGGAGGTGCGGGCGCTGCAGCGCGACTACTTCTCGGCGGTCGCCGAGGTGGTCCGCCGGTGCGGCGGCATCGTGGAGAAGTACGTGGGCGACGCGGTGATGGCGGTGTTCGGCGCCGGCGAGGAGGAGTTCGAGCCGGAGGCGGCCGCCTCGGCGGTGCGCGCGGGCCTGTCGGTCCAGGAGAGGTTGAGGGGGCGTCTCCTGGCCGGCAGGCACCGGGTGCGGTCCCGGGTCGGGCTGGCCACCGGCGAGGTGATCGTCGATCCGCTGCTGGCCTTCGACGGCGGCTACGGGATGATCAGCGGCAGCGTGGTGAGCACCGCGGCGCGGTTGCAGGCGTACGCGCCGCACGGCACGGTGGTGGTCTGCTCGGCCACCCGTGAGGTCACCGACACGCTCATCGCGTACCAGGAGCTGCCGCCGGTGTCGGTGCCGGGGAAGACGTACCCGCTGGACCTGTGGCGCGCCCTGCAGCCGCAGTCCGCTCCGCTGGCCGGGGTCCGCTAGCATTTTTGTACCCTTTTCCCGATTTTTCAGGTCGGCTGGTCGGGACCTGGCTCGCCAGGGGCAGAAGTGTCGGGGGCGCCGGGTAGGCTCGCGCCGTCCTTGACCACCATGGCCGATCGGGAGTGCCGCCTCGTGACCGCACAGCCAGAGACCTTGTACGGGGCTGACGACCTCACGCACCTGGAAGGGCTGGACGCTGTCCGGAAACGCCCAGGGATGTACATCGGGTCCACCGACAGCCGGGGCATCAACCACCTGGCCAACGAGATCATCGACAACTCGACCGACGAGGGCGTCGGCGGGCACGCCACCAGGATCTCCATCACGCTGCACAGCGACGGATCGGTCCAGGTCGACGACGACGGCCGGGGCATCCCGACCGACGTGCACGCCAAGAGCGGCCTGAGCGGCGTCGAGCTGGTGCTGACCCGGCTGCACGCCGGCGGCAAGTTCGGCGGCTCCGGCTACAAGGCCTCCGGCGGCCTGCACGGCGTCGGCGCGTCCGCGGTCAACGCGCTGTCGCTGCGGTTCGACGTCACCGTCAAGCGCGACGGCAAGGTGCACGAGATCTCGTTCCAGCGCGGCGTGCCCGGCGTCTTCGACGGCCCCGGCCCGGACGCCGCCTTCACCCCGCAGCCCGGCCTGCGGGTGGCCCGCCGGATGAAACGCGGCGAGCCCACCGGCACCTCGATCCGGTACTGGTACGACGCGCGGTACTTCGAGGCCGGCGCCCGCCTGGACGTCGAGGCGGTGCGCACCAAGCTGCGCAACACCGCGTTCCTGGTCCCCGGCGTGCAGTACACCCTCTTCGACGCCACCGCCGAGGAGCCGGCCACCGAGGCGTTCCACTACCCCAACGGCCTGATCGACATGGTGGAGTTCCTGACCCCGCCGGTCGACAAGCCGGTCTCCGGGATCCTGGTGGTCACCGGCGAGGGGACGTACAAGGAGAACGCCGCGGACGCCAACGGCGTCATGCAGGCCAACGTCGTGCGGCACGCGCAGGTCGAGGTCGCGTTCCGCTGGGGGACCGGGTACGACCGCACCGTCGAGTGCTTCACCAACACCATCCGCAACGTGCACGGCGGCACCCACCGCAAGGGCTTCGAGCGGGCCCTGACCCGCGCCCTGACCGAGGCCATCCGCAACGCCCGGGGCCTGCTCAAGCCCAAGGAGGAGCCGCCCGTCCTGGACGACTTCCTGGAGGGCATGACCGCGGTGATCCACGTGCGCGTGCCGGAACCGCAGTTCACCTCGCAGACCAAGGACGAGCTCTCCACCGCGGGCGTCACCCGGGTCATGCAGACCCTGGTCGAGGCGTACCTGAAGGAGTGGATCGACGGCCGGCGCACCAAAACCGAGGCCCGCACCGTCCTGCAGAAGGTGGTGGACGCGTCCCGCGTGCGCCTCACCCAGAAACAGCAGAAGGACGCGGCCCGCCGCAAGACCGCCCTGGAGGGCGCGTCGATGCCGGCCAAGCTGGTGGACTGCCGGGCGATCGGCATCGACCGCTCCGAGCTGTTCATCGTCGAGGGCGACTCGGCGCTGGGCACCGCCCGGATGGCCCGCTCCTCGGAGTACCAGGCGCTGCTGCCGATCCGCGGCAAGATCCTCAACGTGCAGAAGGCCAGCCTGCAACAGGTGCTGGACAACGCCGAGTGCTCGGCGATCGTGCAGGTGCTCGGCGCCGGGTCGGGGCGGACCTTCGAGATCGGCTCGATGCGGTACGGCCGCGTCATGATCATGGCGGACGCCGACGTCGACGGGTCGCACATCCGGACCCTGCTGATCACGCTGTTCGCCAAGTACATGCGACCGGTCATCGAGCACGGCCGGCTCTTCGCCGCGATGCCGCCGCTGCACAAGGTGGTCACCAAGGGCCGCAACTCGCAGACCCTGTACACCTACACCCAGCAGGAGATGGAGAGCACGGTCAGCCGGCTGGAGCGCGCCGGCCGGCAGGTGCAGAAACCGGTGCCCCGGTTCAAGGGCCTCGGCGAGATGGACGCCGACGAGCTCTGGGACACCACGATGAACCCGGCGTCGCGCACCGTCCGGCGGATCACGCTGGACGACGCGGAGCGCGCGGAGGCCACCCTCGAGCTGCTGATGGGCGAGCGGGTCGAGCCCCGGAAGAACTGGTTGATCGAGGCTGCCGGCCGGATCGACCAAGAGACGATCGACGCCTGAGAGGTCCGCTACCAATGGCACGCCGCAAGAACGACAATCGCGTCGACCTGTCCGCGTTCGACCAGGCCGGCGCCCGCGTCATCGACAACCCGCTGACCACCGAGGTCGAGGACTCCTACCTGGAGTACGCGTACTCGGTGATCCACTCCCGGGCGCTGCCGGACGCCCGGGACGGTCTCAAGCCGGTGCACCGGCGGATCCTCTGGTCCATGTCCGAGCAGGGACATCGCCCCGACCGGCCGTACGTGAAGTCGGCCCGCGTGGTCGGCGACGTGATGGGCAAGTACCACCCACACGGCGACGTGGCGATCTACGACGCCCTGGTCCGGCTCGCCCAGGACTTCTCGCTGAACACCCCGCTGATCGACGGCCACGGCAACTTCGGATCACCGGACGACGGGCCGGCCGCCGCGCGCTACACCGAGGCGCGGATGTCCCGCGAGGCGATGCTGCTGGTCGGTGAGCTCGGCGAGGGCACCGTCGACTTCAAGCCGACCTACGACGGCTCCGAGTCCGAGCCCAAGGTGCTCCCGGCGGCCTTCCCGAACCTGCTGGTCAACGGCACGTCCGGGATCGCGGTCGGGATGGCCACCAACATGATCCCGCACAACCTCGGCGAGGTGGTCGCGGCCGCCCGGCACCTGATCACCCACCCGGAGGCCGACCTCGACGAGCTGATGCGCTTCGTCCCCGGGCCCGACCTGCCCACCGGCGGCCAGCTGCTCGGCCTCGACGAGGTGCGCCGGGCGTACGAGACCGGCCGTGGCGTGGTCCGGATCCGGGCCCGCGCGCAGACCGGCCCGCTGGAGGGCGGCCGTGGCCGGCAGGCGATCACGGTCACCGAGCTGCCCTACGGCGTCGGCGCCGAGAAGATCATCGAGGCGATCACCGACGAGGTGAAGGGCAAGCTGATCACCTCCGGTCCACGGCGCGGGCAGCGCCAGGCGGCCCGGCTGCAGGGCATCGCCGACGTCAAGGACCTCACCGACCGCGAGCACGGCACCCGCCTGGTGATCGAGTGCAAGGTCGGCGTCAACCCGCAGGCGCTGCTGGCCGACCTCTACCGGCTGACCCCGCTGGAGAGCTCGTTCGGCATCAACAACCTGGTGCTGGTCGACGGGCAGCCGCGCACGCTCGGGCTCAAGGCGCTGCTGGAGGTGTTCGTCCAGCACCGCTACGACGTGGTCACCCGGCGGACGACGTACCGGCGGACCAAGCGCGAGGACCGGCTGCACCTGGTCGACGGCCTGCTGATCGCCCTGATCGACATCGACCGGGTGGTCGCGCTGATCCGGGCCAGCGACGACGCGGGCGCGGCCAAGGCCGGGCTGATGAACGAGTTCGGGCTCAGCGACATCCAGGCGACGTACATCCTGGACACCCCGCTGCGGCGGCTCACCCGGTTCGACCGGATCGAGCTGGAGACCGAGCAGCAGCGGCTGCGCAACGAGATCGCCGAGCTGAGCCGGATCCTGGACGACGAGGACGTCCTCAAGCAGGTGGTCTCCGACGAGCTGGCCGAGGTGGCCGGCGAGTTCGGCCGGCCCCGGCACACCACGCTTCTCGCCGGCGATCTCAAGGAGGTGCTCGCCGCGTCCGCGCCGGCTGGCCCGCTGGAGGTCGCCGACGACCCGTGCCAGGTGATCCTCTCCGCCACCGGGCTGATCGCCCGGACCGCGGCGGAGAGCGAGGAGTCGACCGAGGCGCGCAAGCGCAGCGGCCGGGTCAAGCACGACGCGGTCCGCGAGATCATCCACTCCACCGCCCGCGGCCGGATCCTGTTGATCACCAACCGGGGCCGGGCGTTCAAGACGGACGTGCTGCCGCTGCCGGTGCTGCCCGAGCAGTCCGGGACGGTGTCGCTGCGCGGCGGCATGTCCGCCTCCGAGCTGGTGCCGCTGGAGAAGGGGGAGCGGGTGGTCGGCCTCGCGCCGCTGACCGCCGGCGACTCCCCGGGCCTCGCGATCGGCACCCGGTACGGCGTGGTCAAGGTGTGTGCGCCGGAGTGGCCGGTGCGCTCCGAGGAGTTCGAGGTGATCACCCTCAAGGAGGGTGACGAGGTGGTGCAGGCCACCTGGCTCACCGACGGGGCGGAGTCGCTGGTCTTCATCACGTCGGACGCGTCGCTGCTGCGGTTCCCGGCCAAGCTGGTGCGGCCGCAGGGGCTCAAGGGCGGCGGCATGGCCGGCATCAACCTCGCCCCGGAGGCGTCGGTCATCTCGTTCAACGCGGTGTCCACCGAGGACACCGCGCACGGCGAGCCGATGGTCGTCACGTCGACCGGGACGCAGGTGAAGGTGTCGCCGTTCGCGTCGTACCCGGCGAAGGGCCGGGCCACCGGCGGCGTCCGGGTGCAGCGGTTCCTGAAGGGGGAGTCGGCGCTGACCGTGGCCTGGGTCGGGCCGCGCCCGGTCGGGGCCAGCAACACCGGCGATCCGGTCGAGCTGCCGGAGCCGGACGCCCGCCGGGACGGTTCCGGCACCGCGGTGATCATGGGCCCGCAGTTGATCGGCCACCACATCGAGCGCGACTGAGACGCGATCCGCCCGCCGGGGTCCCTCCGGCGGGCGGATCGCGTCCGGGCCGCTCAGCCGGTCGGGGACTGCTGGAGGGCGGCGGCCAGGGCCTCGGCGTTCTTCCGGTCGACGCGCGGGAACGTCATGGCGACGCCGTCGCCGGAGTCACCGAAGGCGATCCGGAGCAGGCTGACCATGCCCCACTTCGCCTCGGCCAGGACGGCGTGACCGCGGGGAAGTTCGCCGAGCACCTTCCTGCCGGGGCCGCCCAGCAATGTCTGGGACAGGAAGATCATGCGGTGCGTGGTCAGCACCACGAACTGCTTGGTGCTGGAGGACAGCGCGGCGCCCAGCGCACCCGCGCCCTCGGCGATCAGCGTCTGCTTGACGACCGCCCCGAGGCGGCCGGAGGAGAAGCTGCCGACCGACGCGCGGGTCGCGACGACCGGCTGCTCGCCGGCCTGCAGTAGGGGCGCGACCTGCTGGAACGCGCGGGTCTGGAGCTTGTGGTGCACGGTTCCTCCGAGAATCTGACGTCAACCGCGCGGGATGCTACCGAGCCCGCGACCCCCGCGTGAAGCGTCGGCCGGCCGGGGGGACGTCGGCTGAGCGGACGGTCCTGAGGTCCTGCCGGTGGCCGGCCCGCGAGCCGCGTGTCACCAGGTGGGCCGGATGCGGCCGGGGACGGTCAGGCGGGACAGGGCCGCCCGGACGGTGGCCAGCCGCTCCGGGCCGATGGCGTCGGCCCAGGGCCGCAGCGCCTCCTCGGCGGCCTCGTCGGCGGCACGGGTGCACGCCCACCCCTTGTCGGTGAGGGTCAGCAGGCGGGCGCGGGCGTCGGCCGGGTGCGGGCCGCGCGCCACGTAGCCCTTGCGGACCAGTTCGTCGGCCATCTGGCTGGCGGCCTGCTTGGTGACGCCGAGGTGCTCGGCGAGCTCGACGACCGTGGCCCCGTCGGGGGCGAGCCGGACGAAGGCGAAGCCGTGGGCCGGGCGCAGGTCGGTGAAGCCGCGGGCGTGCACCCCGGCGTTGATGCCGTCGACCAGCGCGGATGCGGCGCCGAGCAGGAGCACCGGCAGGTCCAGGAGATCACGTCGCACGGGAGCAGTTTGACATGACCGTCAAGGTGGTTGACTATTTGGTCAAGCAGATTGACTAAATCAAGGGGAGGAACGATGGCGATTCATCGCCGGGACGAGGCGGTCACGCACCGCCTGCACGGGGCGGTCTTTCATTCCTACGTCGCCCCGGCGGCCGGGAGCGAGGAACTCTGCGCCTGGCGGGTGGAGATCGCCCCCGGGACGGACGGGGTCCGGCACCGGGTCGGGCGGGAGGAGGTGCTCGTGCTGACCGACGGGCGGATCCGGGTGTTCCTGGACGGCGTGGTCGAGGAGATGACCGCCGGTGACGTGCTGCGGGTGCCGGCCGGCGCCGAGTTCGGCATCGACAACGCGGGGCCGGGGACCGCCGCGGCCTGGGTCACCACCAGCGTCGGCTTCGCGGCGACCCTGCCGGACGGCTCGCTCCTGAGCCCACCCTGGGTGCGCTGAGCGGGGGCGGGCCGCCCGGCCGGGCCGCTGGTGCGGGCCGACCGCTCAGAGCGCCGCGCGCAGTTCCCGCAGAGCCGCCATCTCACCCGGTGACAACGGCCCGGCCGCCTCGGCCGCCAGGCACTCCGCCAGCTCGGTGCGGTTCTTCACGCCGAGCACCACGGTGGACACTCCGGGCACGGTCAGGGCGTACCGGTGGGCCAGCACGGCCGGCGTGGTCCCCAGCTCGGCGGCGAGTTCGCGGAACGGCTCGGCCCGCGCGAAGTCGACGGCGGCCGGGTGGCCGGCTTCCACCGTACGGTCGAGGCTCGCGGTGAGCGACCCGGCGGCGACCGCGCGGATACCGATCACCTGTACCCCGTTCCGGTTCGCGCCGTCGACGATGTCGTCGGTGCGCGGCCGGACGCCGGGGAAGAACCAGATGTCCCCGTTGAGGTCGAGCGGATTGACCACCACCTGCGCGGCGTCCGGCCGCGGCGTGCCCTCGATCGCGGCGAGCACGCTGTCCGGATGGCCGACCGCGGTGATGCCCCAGGCGCGGATCAGACCCTCCGTGCGGAGGCGCTCGAATTCCGCGGCGGCCTCGCGGTAGCCGTCCGGGCCGATCGAGCCGGGGTGCGGCCCGGTCACCCGGATCTGGGTGTGCAGCAGGAACAGGTCGAGGTGGTCGCGGCCGATCCGCTGCAGGCTGCCGGTCAAGCCGCGGCGGATCCGGGTGGCGAAGTCGCGTTCGGTGTCGTCCTCGAGCGACACCTTCGACGTGATCATCACATCGGCTCCGGGCCGGGAGCGGAGGGCCTCACCGGCCGCCCGCTCCGCCTCGAAGTCGGCGCCGTAGGACGGCGCCAGGTCCAGCATGGTGATGCCGGCGTCCAGGGCGGCGTGGATGGTGGCCACCGCCTCCCGCCGGTCGGTCGAGCCCCAGACACCGGCGATGCCGCCGCCGCCCAGGGTGAGTGCGCTGATCCGGCCGAGTCGTCCGAAGTTTCGCAGTTGCATGTACCGGACGGTAGAACCTGGAGCGCGCTCCAGCTCAAGAGCCGCCCGGCGAGCTACTCGCTCGGTTCCGGGACGTCGCAGGTGATCTTCGGGTTGGCGCCGAGCCAGTTCAGCGGACCGGCGAGGGTGGTGACGATGACGGTGCCCGCTTCGGCGCAGCTGGCGTCACCGGTGTCCTTGAAGTAACCGCGCTCGTACGCCGCCACCAGGCCGAGCAAGAGCCAGATCACGATGATTACCGCGCCTATGCGCATCGGGGGCCTCCTTACCGCCGGTTGCGCGGCAGATACCCGGATCCCTTCGATGTCTAAACGGATGCCGGAGAGACGTCGCATCCTGATGCGCATGTGCCGTTGTGGAGCCTTCGGGCTGGTATCGGCGGTCCGCCGGGTGGGCACGAGGGCGCCGGGCTGGTTGCGTCGCTCGTGAGCGACTTCCCGGCCGCGGGTGAGCCGGACCTGATGACAGGGCCGGAACCGGATATCGCGGATGCTGTCGATCAGGGTGCGACCGCGATGGGGCGGGTGCTGGACGTGGCCGGTATGCAGGGTGACGCTGCCGGGTCGGTGCCCGGCAGCGTCACCGGTGGGACTCTGTTGGCGAATTCGCGCCGTCGCTGTTAGCGGCGGGGCGGACGAGACCGAAGGTCCGACGCCGCCCCGCCCAGTTGCCTCCCGCGGACGCGCAGGGGCCGAAGGTTCACCGTGACGTTGCGTTACGCGGTTACGGGCCCACAGCGCGCGTTATCGGCGGCCTGAGAGTGAGCCTGTGAAGCCACTCGTGGGACTACGGCGGCGTCGACTAGTCTCCTGCTCGTGCGCCGGGCGAAAGCAAATGGGAAAGTGCGCCATGCTGACGCTGAGCACCCGAGCAGTCTGGGATGAGCCGGTTCGAGTCCGGTGGCCCGGCGCGCGCTGTCGACGGCATATCCGGATATCGGCTCTCGTTTGAGCCGGCCTTCGCAGCGTGCCTGCGTCATGCAGTTGCCGTGCTCAGCGGCTCGGAGGTTCTGCCTGGGCTGCTCGTCGCCACTTCTCGATCTCGGCTTCGTGGGAGCCGGTTCGGGTGGTGGCAACCACTTGTGCGGAACGCTCGGCATCTGCCGAGCTGTCGCTGCCCGGAAGCAGGGTCAAAGGCCAGGCCGGGGCGCCGCCATGCTCGTCGTAAGCACGCCAGTCCCACGGTCCGAATGCCGACACGGCAATCTGATCCTGCCCGAAGCAGGTCGGCAGGGGGTTCGATACGAAACAGCTCCGCGGTCCAGCCGGGCGTGTCAGGACCTCTGGCAATCGCGACGCTCCCATTCCACTCGATCCATTCGACATCCGGATCGTTCTGCCACCAAGGCCAGCGAACCGACACGTGTCCGCCGGAAACGTCGGCCACCCTCGCCTCCGCGAACGGGCAGGCGATCTCTAGCACGTCACCGGTACGAAATCGATGTCAGTCACGGGCGAAGATCTATCACCCCGCCCAGCAGGGTGTCGACCGGTCCCGGACAGCCGTGCTCCGGGAACGGCACAGCTCTCGGGACACCCATGGCGCGGGCAGGGCGGACCGTAGCGGGCGGTTCAGCCGTCAGCGCGCACGGACGGTGGCAGTTGAGGACGCGCCCGAGGTGGTCGGGCAGTACCGTCGGCTTGATGCAGAATCCACGGGCGAAGGTGTTCGCCGACCTGGCCGCCGCCGATCTGACGTACCGCGAGATCGGCGCCACGCGTAGTGACCAGCTCCCCGGCGGATATGGGCATGTGCTCCGCGATGTCGTGGTCGGAAAGGGCCGATCCGCTTTCGAGCGCGCCGCCGACGGGCTCTTCCGGTGGCAGATGCACCGCGAGGTCGGGCTGGCGCCGGCGAGCAATGCCGAGCGGGCCGTCCCCGGCGCCGTCGTCGTCCTCCGTGCAGGCCTCGGCCCGCTGCGACTGAGCATCCCCTGCCGTGTGGTCTACACCGAAGAAGAGGATGCTCGACGCGGTTTCGCATACGGCACCCTTCCCGGCCACCCGGAGCAAGGCGAAGAAGCCTTCCTGGTCACGCTGGAGCACAACGGCAACGTCCGGGTCCGCATCCGTGCTTTCAGCCGGCCGGCATCACCGCTGGCACGAGCTGGAGGAGCGGTCACCCGACTCGTTCAAGCCCACGTCACGAATCGCTACGTCGCCGCACTGCGACATCTCACGCACTCGCCTCGCGAAACGTAAAGGGCAAGTCGCCACACAGCGCGATGGACAACCGGCGGTCTATCCCCGGTCTGCGGCAGAAGAGGGAATTGCGGAAGTGTGCATTGCCAGTGCGGTTCGGGAGCCGAGCTAAGCAACGTCTGTAGTGTCGTTGTAGAAACCGTGTTCGATCGGCACTCCCAGTCCGGCGAGGGCCGCGCCGAACGACTCGTCGTTTTCGGCATGGCCCGGCCGGGTTTGCTCCGCCACATCGCCGAAAGTTAGCTTCAGGCGACGAAACTCCCACACGCCGGTGCTCCGGTACACGGGCTCGGTCCAGTGCTCGCGGTCGACCAGGACTGCCGTTAGCGCCGAGGTGGGGTAGCGGCCCGTGGTGCCGTCCGCACGGGTTACGACAATCTCGGAATGGCTCAGCCGGATTTTGATTACTTCCCGCTGTTCCTGGCGATGGTTGAGCCATATCATTATCGTCAGGCCGCCGGGTATGGCCACCAGGATGAGGCACCCGAAGATAACGCACAGAAGCATGCCTAGAGACACTGTTGCCCAGGCGTCCGTGAAGAACGAGGCGAGCAGCAGCCCCACTCCGGGCGTAGTAGCAAGGCCGCCAGCGAACAGGGCGGTTCTGATGCCCGGTCCGGACGCGGGCGGGTCAGCGGACCATGTCGTGGCACGTTGCGCATCCATATCGGTCATTCTGCTGGAGAGACCACGGGAACTCGGGACTCCCCGGGCGTCGACCCGGTGAACACGCCTGTTGCTGCGGCGCCAGTTGCCCGACAACCACCTCAACGGACACAAGCCGGACACAGGCTGGCTGACTGTGCCAGACGCCCGGACCGCGGCAGGTGAGGGTTTGCGGATCGGAAGAATCGAAGCCCTCGGGGAGGAACATACTGCCGGCGGTCCGCAAGCCGACGAACTGCATCATCGCGGGATTCAGCGCCACGATACGACGCGGTGCTTATTCCGGCCAATGTCGAACGCACTCAACTCGGCAGTTGAGCACGTTCGTAGGATCGGCGCGTCGGCGGGCGATGCAACTGTCGGTTACTCAAAGCTGGAGCGCTTGCCTCACCAAGGGCGGCTGGCCGGTGCCGTCCGGGGTGGGCCGTCTCAGATCGTCGGACCCGGGGCGCAGGGCGGCGACGTGGGACGTGCGGGTTCGCCCGTGAGGTCGGCCGTCGATCCAGGCTCCGATGCGGTTGAGGTTGATCGCGGCGCCGGTGAGCTGCACCGAGGGCCACAGGTCCCGTTGGGCAAGGTCGCGGTGGACCTCAGCGATCATGCCGGTGTCCGGGGTCGTGGCGACGGTGGTGACCATGTGGGTGATCAGGTGGACCTCGCCGGGGTCACGGGTTTCGGTGAGGTGGACCTTGTAGCCCGACCAGGAGGTGTCCCGCCACGACGAGCGCCCCGAACATGATCAGGAGAGATCATGCCGGGGCGAGCGTCTACTTCGGAATCGGCCAACAGGGTCCCGGTGCCCGGCAGCGCCGCACGGTGGGTCAGGGCTGCAGAGCACCGCCGAGGTCGTCGGTGGCCCAGCCGGATCCCGTCCACCACAGGTGTGCCTCGGTGTTGTTCTCGGAACGGGCGAAGACGTGCAGCAGGCCGTCGTGTACGCCGCCGCTCGGGTCCCCGTGGACGTCGGCGAGCGCGGTGTCCCGCCCCCAGCCGGTGCCGGTCCACCACACGTGGGTCAGCCTGTTCGCGTCGTTGCGGGCGAAGACGTGCAGGAGCCCGTCGTAGCTGACCGCGGTCGGCGCACCGGTCACGCCGGAGGCGAGTTGGTCCTGGGCCCAGGTCGATCCGGTCCACCACAGATGCGCCAGCGCGCCACCGCTGCCGACGCCGAAGACGTGCAGCTTGTGCTCGAACTCGGCGACGCTGACGCCGCCGGCGAAACCGGTACCGACAGAGTCGGAGGCCCAGCCCGAACCGGTCCACCACACGTGCCGCAGCTGCCCGTCGGCGGCCCGGCCGAACACGTGCAGCCTCTGCTCGTACACCAGGGAGGTGACCTGGCCGGCGAAGCCGGAGCCGACGGATTCCACGGCCCAGCCGGCCCCCGTCCACCACAGGTGCCTCAACGCGCTGTCGCCGCCACGCGCGAACACATGCGTACGGCCCTCGAACTGCACCGCCGAGGGATCCCCGGCGATGCCCGATCCCAGCGAGTCCACACCCCAGCCGGAGCCGGTCCACCAGGCGTGGCGCAGAGCGCCGGCGGTGTCCCGGCCGAACACGTGTGGCCGCCCCTCGACGTTCACCGAGGTCGGCTGGCCGGCCCAGCCCGAGGCCAGCGAGTCACGCGCCCATGTCCCGCTCCACCAGAGATGTCCCAGCGAGTTACCCGCGGCGTGCTCGAAGACGTGCAGGCCGCCGTCGACCGACACCATCCGGGAGGACGCGGGGATCACCTCGGCGCTCCACAGCGCCTCGACGATGATCTGCGCATCCTCGGCCTGCGGCGCGTACCTGTCCGGGTACGCCGACACCTGTACCGCCTGGCAGACCCTGCCGATGGATTCGTTGCGCCACGAGCCGTTCGGATAGGTGCTGAGCATCTTGTCGAGGAAGGCATTCGTCGCCCACGTCGGGTCGAGTCGCTGCGCCCGGCTGCCCCACGACGCCCGCTGCTGGAACAGCCCGAGACTGTCGTGGTCGGCCTCGACATCGATGTTCTGGATGGCGGACTCGACGATGGTCGTGGTGATCGCGATGGTCGCGGCCTGCTGCGGCAGCCCGCGTGCTTTGACCGCGTCGACGACCTTGCGGGCGCACGACACCCGGTACGACGTCAGCGCATGGCGAAGACTGCCCCGCAGCCGCCCCTCGACCGCGCCGATGATCGCGGTGTCCGCGGCGCTGGGACCGGCCGCATCACACGGACTCGTCGAGTAGGCCAGCGACCGGGCGGTGGTCGGCGGGGCGGGTGGCGGCGCGGCGGCCGCCGGGGGCGACTGGGTGACGGCGAGACCGAGGCAGACCCCGGCCAGCAGGACCGCACCGCGGTACGGACGCACGGTTCGGAAAAGCATGCGAGTGATCCATTCGGGAGAAGGTGATCGGGTGCGGGGATGCGCCGGGCAGGCATCGGGCGATGCCTGCCCGGGACCGTGGTCACGACTGGAGGCTGCCGCCGAGGTCGTCGGACGCCCAGCCGGAGCCGGTCCACCACACGTGGGCTTCGGTGCTGGAACCGGACCGGGCGAACACGTGGAGCAGGCCGTCGAAGGTTCCGGCGGTGGGGTCCCCGGCGATGCCGCCCGTGGCCACCCGGTCCTGGCCCCAGCCGCTGCCGGTCCACCACACGTGGGACAGTCCGTTGCCGCCGTCGCGGGCGAACAGATGCAGCGCTCCGTCGTAGTGGACCGCGGTCGGTATGCCGGTCAGGCCGGACGCCACCTGGTCCTGCGCCCACTCGCTGCCGGTCCACCACACATGTGCCAGGCCGCCGCCGGAACCGAGGCCGAACACGTGCAGCCTGCCGTCCGACTCCGCGACCGCGGGGTCGCCGAGGAACCCGGAGCCGAGGGACTCCACCGCCCAGCCCGTACCGTCCCACCACACGTGCCGCAACCGTCCGTCGGTGGCCCGGCCGAACACGTGCAGCTTCTCCTGGTACACCAGCGTGGTCACCGTGCCGGCGAAACCGGAGCCGAGGGAGTCCTGCGCCCACGTGGTTCCGTTCCACCAGACGTGCCGCAGCGCGCCGTCAGCCGCTCGGGCGAACACGTGCGTGCGGCCCTCGAACTGTGCTGCCGAAGGATCTCCGGACACCCCCGTGCCCAGCGTGTCCACCGCCCACCCCGTACCGTTCCACCAGGCATGCCGCAGCCCTCCGGCGCCGTTGCGCCCGAACACGTGCGAACGTCCGTCCGCGACGACCGAGGCCGGCTGCCCCGCGAACCCCGACGCCAACGAATCCCGCGCCCAGTTGCTGCCGCCCCACCAGGTGTGGTCGAGCGAACCGTTCCTGCCGTGCTCGAAGACATGCAGACCGTCGTCGACCGTCAACACCCGGGACGACGCCGGTGCGGGCTTCGCCGCGCCATCGGAGACCCGGGTGTAGCGCATCGGTGTGTAGTTGCTGAGCAGGCGTCCGCTCGTCTCCGACCATTTGCGGTGCTTGGTGTGCGGTTTGACCTGTTCGTAGATCCAGAAGTCGCCGCCGACCGCGCCGACCCAGCGGTCGAAGAGCACCACGTGCGACCCGTTGTTGGGGTTGGCCGGATTGTGGTAATTCAAGAAATCGCCCGCCTGGAGCGCCTCGAACGGGATCGGCACGCCGATCTCTTCGAGGTTGCCGGTCCAGTAGTTCCCGTTGGTCTGCAGCGCCATGGAGACGTACCCGGAGCAGTCGGTACGGTACCCGCCGTAGTAGGCCTCCTGGCTGTACGGCACCTGTGCGGCGATCCAGGTCTGCGCCCGGGCGATGATGTCGGCGCGGCTGATCGGGGCGCCGGGACTGATTGCCGCGACCGAGGCGCGTACCGCCTGCGGCGAGCCGTTGTCGGGGGCGGCGGTTGCCGGGGCCGGCACGCTGAGCACCAGCGCCGCGGTGATGCTCGCCAGTCCGGCGACGGCTGAACGGATCACAACGCTCGTCATCGAAATTCCTCTCCGGAAAGCCCGCCGCGGATCGGCGGGCACCGATGACGATGAGCGCGGTCGCCACAGATCCGCTGTACAGCGAATCCCGTAGTTCCGTAGTCCGATCGCAGACAGACGGCTTTTGCAGCCCTTATTAGAATTGCCGATCATCTATGCCACGGGGGGTTGGCATGAACGATGTCGGCGCACGCTTGCGTGCCTATCGGGAGAGGACCGGGCTCACCCAGTCCGAGCTCGCCAGCCGCACCGGGGTGAGCGCGGGCACCATACGGGACCTGGAGCAGGGTCGTACCCGCCGCCCGCATCCGAAATCACTGGGCCGGCTGCGCGCCGCACTCGCCATCGCCGACGAGGAGGCGCCGGAGCCGCCGGCCGCCGGGCCGGCAACGGTCGCCATCCTGGGCCCGCTGACGGTCGATCGCAAGCCGCTGGCGGGCGGGCGGGTTCGCACGCTGCTCGGCCGGCTCGCCGTGGCCGCCGCCGCGCGCGTGTCCCGCGACGAACTGATCGACTGCCTGTGGCCGGAGGATCCGCCACCGTCCGCGGTCAGTCTCATCCACACGTACGTCGCTCGCCTGCGGCGGCTGCTGGGCGAGGCTGCCGTCGCGATCGCGCCCGGCGGCTACCGGCTCACGTTGGACGCAT
The DNA here is from genome assembly GCF_003711105.1 of Actinoplanes teichomyceticus ATCC 31121. Lineage (NCBI taxonomy): Bacteria > Bacillati > Actinomycetota > Actinomycetes > Micromonosporales > Micromonosporaceae > Actinoplanes > Actinoplanes teichomyceticus. The sequence goes on along the minus strand of NZ_CP023865.1, from coordinate 6,313,738 downwards.
CCCGGCTGGACCTGCTCGCCTTCCGCGCCCACCTGGCCGAGGCGCGTGCGGTGAGCGGAGCCGCCGCACTCGACCGCCTGGAGGCCGCGCTCGATCTGTGCCGCGGACCGGCACTCGCCGACCTGGACGCGCTGCGGCCGCACCCGGCGGTGGTCGGGATCGCCGCCGAGCAGGTCGACGCCGTCCTGCGGCACGCGGTGGCCGCCGCCGACGCCGGATGTCATGACCGCTCGCTGCCCTACCTGAGCGCCGCGGCCGAGGCGGATCCGCTGCACGAACTCGTGCACGGACATCTGATGGTGGCGTTGGCCGCCGCGGGGCGACAGTCCGACGCCCTGCGTGCGTACGACGAGATCCACCGCCGCCTCGACGACGAACTCGGCCTCGCCCCCAGCACCCAGCTCCGCGATTTCCGCGACCGAGTTCTCCGCCGGCAGTGGGTCACCGGCCCGCGCCCGATGTCTCCGCGCACCGCGCCGTTCCAGACACCGGCCCCGGTGATCGACTTCGTCGGGCGGCAGACCCAGCTGAGCGCGATAGACCGGGCCTTCATCGGCGACCAGCACCGCGCGGTCCCCGGTGTGCCGATCTGCGCGATCTCCGGAGTGCCCGGGGTGGGCAAGACCACGCTCGCCGTCCGCGCGGCGCATCGCCTGCGCGAGCGGTACCCCGACGGCCAGCTGTACGCCAACCTGGACGGTGCGGGTGTCTCGCCGAGCAGCCCGATGGAGGTGCTGTCCCGTTTCCTGCGCGCGCTCGGCGTGGACGGCGCCACCATCCCACACGACCTGGACGAGAGTGCCGCCCTGTTCCGGACCAGGCTCATCGACCGGCGTATGCTCCTCATCCTCGACAACGCCAAGGACGCCGGCCAGATACGCCCGCTGTTGCCCGGCCACGGCGGCTGCGGGGTCCTGGTGACCAGCCGCCGGAGACTGGCCGATCTGGAGGGCGCACGGCTCGTCGAGCTGGGCGCGATGGCGTCGGAGGAGGCACTCGCCCTGCTGAGCGCGGTGGCCGGGGCGGATCGGGTCGGCCGCGACGCCCCGGCGGTCGTGCGTGTGGTGCAGGCGTGTGGTGCGCTTCCGCTGGCCATCCGGATCGCGGGTGTGCGCCTGGCGAACCGCGCTTCGTGGACCGTGCAGGTGCTCGACGAACGGCTCCGCGACCAGCGGCACCGGCTGGACGAACTGCGCGCCGGCGACCTCGAGGTCCGGGCCAGCGTGCGGCTCAGCTACCGATCGTTGGAGCCGCGCACGGCGGAGGCGTTCAGCTTCTTCGGGATCGCGCCGGTGGCCGAGTTACGGCCGGATTCGGCCGCCGCGCTGCTCGGCTGTGCCGAACGGGAGGCGGAGCGGCTGCTCGACGACCTGGTGGACGCCAGTCTGATGGACACCCCCGCGCCGGATCGGTTCCGTTACCACGACCTGGTCCGGCTGTTCGCCGCCGAAACGGCAGCCACGCTCGGCGAACCCGGCGAGCTCACCGCAGCGGTCCGCCGCCTGCTCGACTTCTACTATGCGCGGGTTGCCGCGGTCGCCCGGCTGCAACACCCGAACATGGTGCGGTTGCCGTGCGAGGCCGCCGAGCACTCCTTCACATCCCGCGCTGCCGCGATCGACTGGCTGCAGGCCGACCTGCCGGAGGTGGTGGCTGCCGTCGTCCATGCCGCACAGCACGGCCCCGCCGACTACGCCTGGCGCATCGCCGACCAGCTGCGCGGCTTCTTCTTCTACGGCCGTCACACCGCCGAGTGGTTCACCACGAGCAACGCCGGGCTGGCCGCCGCGGTCCGATCCGGCAACCTCAGCGGGCAGGCCGCCATGCACCAGACCCTGGGTCAGGCCCACTGGTCGGTGGGCGAGCTGCGCCGGTCGCTCGAGCACTACCAGGAGGCACTGGACCTGGCGCGACGGTGCGGCTGGACCCTGGCCACCGCGTACCTGCTGCACAACATCGGTCTGGTGGAGCTGGCCCTCGGCGATCACCGCTCAGCGTTGGGCTATTACACAAGATCTCTCGCCGAGTGCACGACCGCGGCCCATGCGTACGTTCGCGCGGTCACCCTGAACGACCTGGGCATGCTGAGCCGGGAGATGGGGCGGCTGCCGGATGCGCTGAGGTTCGTCGAGGAAGCGTGGGAGATCAACCACCGCGCGGGCGACGATGCCGCCGAGACGGTGAACAGCGGCAACCTGGGAATGATCCTGCGGGAGATGGGCCGGCTCGATGAGGCCATGCCGTATCTGCACCGATCGTTGGCAGCCGCGCGGGCGGCCGGATTCCACGTCGCCGCGGTGCAGCTGACCGACGAGGTCGCGCAGGCGCACCTGGCCCGCGGCGAGCACGCCGAGGCGGGGCGCCTGTCCCGTGCGTCGCTCACCGCCGTCGAAGCGATGGGTGACCGCGCCAGTCATTGCGGCGTGCTCATCACCCTCGGCGAAGCGCTGCTGGCCGGGGGATCGCACGCCGCAGCGCTGACGCACCTCCGCGAGGCATTGCGGCTGGCGGCGGAGGTGGACGCCCCACACCACCGGACTCGGGCGCAGATCGTCACGGCCGAGGCCGAGGCGCTCGTCGGTATGCCGGGGGCGGCCGAGCGGGCGTACGCCGCGCTCGATGCCGCACAGCTCAATGCCTACCGCATCCTCGAAGCTCGTGCGCTGACGCTCCTGTCCAGGATCGGACCACCGCCCGACCGCGCGCGACTGCGGGATGCGGCCGACCGGATCAACGCCGAGGCGGGCGTCTCCCCGGCGGGCGGCGTGACAGAACGCTGACCGGGCTGGGCGACCGCGCCGGTCCGAGGCGGAGCCGGCCGCGGCGGTCGCCCGGGGTGGCGCCGGCCGGCGCACCGGGCCGACGATCTGCCGTACGCCGCCGGGCACGCCGGCCGCAACCGCGTCGAGGCCGCCTAACCCGCCTTGCGCGCCTGCAGGGTGTACGTGTGCGGGAGCCGCTGCGGGCGGTCGGCCAGCTGCCACTCGCCGTCCGGGAGCTGGCGCATCCGGCCGGGCAGCGCGTTCCACGGCACGCTCTGGTGCTCGACCAGCCCGGTCAGGGTCAGGCCGGCGTCCAGCACCGCGGTGACGATCTCGCCGAGGCCGTGGTTCCACTCGTGGGTGACGGTGTGCACGAACTCGCGGTCGGTCTCCACGTACGTGCCGGGCTCGTCGTACACCTGCGGCTCGACATGCTCGAAGTACGGCTCGGCCAGGGCGATCACGTCGTCGGTGCGGTCGTAGTCGCACGCCCGCAGGATCGGGTGGCCCTCCCGGATGAAGAGCCGGCCGCCGGGCGCCAGCAGGGACGCCACCGTGGTGGCCCAGCGCCTGATGTCGGGCAGCCAGCCGAGCGCGCCGATGCCGGTGTAGACCAGGTCGAACTCACCGTCCAGCGCGTCCCGGGCGCGGTACACGTCGCTCTGCACGAAGTCGATCTCGGCGCCGGCCCGGGCAGCCACCGTCCGGGCCTGCTCCAGGGAGACGCCGGAGAAGTCCAGGCCGGTCATCCGGGCGCCGAGCCGGGACAGCGAGACGGTGTCGGTGCCGATGTGGCACTGCAGGTGCACGCCGCGCAGGCCGGTGACGTCGCCGAGCCGGGGCAGGTCGAAGCGGACCACCTCGCTCAGGTACGCCGGGTCGGTGGCGAACCGCTCGACGCGGTAGCCGGGCGACGCGGCGTGCGCGGTGGCCCGCTCGTCCCAGTTGGCTCGGTTGATGCTCCGATAGTCGCTCACGTGCCGGAGAGTATGCGATCACGGAACCACAGCGCACTGCGTTTCGGCGTACGCCGCTGGGTCTCGTAGTCGACGGCGACCAAGCCGAACCGGCTGCCGTAACCCTCGGCCCACTCGAAGTTGTCCATCAGCGACCAGGCGAAGTATCCGCGCACGTCGGCGCCCTTGGCGCGGGCCGCCAGGGTGGCCTCGACGTGCGCCTGGAGGTACGCGGTGCGCTCCGCGTCGTCGACGAACCCGGTGTCGTCCGGCCGGTCGTGGTAGACCGCGCCGTTCTCGGTGACCGCGAGCGGCACCCCGTAGTCGTGGTGCAGACGCAGCAGCAGCGTGGTGAACCGGTCCGGGGTGACCGGCCAGCCCATCGCGGTCTTCGGCACGTCCGGCTGGATCTCGCGGACCACCGGCCGGCCCTGCGCGTCGTGGGTGTTGCCCTGCTCGTCGCGCCCGGCGAAGTCCTGTCCGAAGTAAAAGTTGACGCCGAGCACGTCCGGCCGCCGCGCGATGATCTCCAGGTCGCCGTCGAGGATCGGCAGGGCGTGGCCCTGGGCCGCGAGATCCGCCAGGACGTCCGCCGGGTAGCGGCCGAACACCAGTGGATCGAGGAAGATCCGGGTGACGTTGCCGTCCGCGCGGCGCGCCGCCGCGACGTCCAGCGGGTCGTCGGTGTGCGGGGTGGCGGTGCCGATGTTGAGGGCGATGCCGACCGTGTTGTCCGGCCGCTTGACGCGCGCGGCGGCCAGCCCGTGCCCGAGCAGCAGGTGGTGCGTGGCGGCCAGGGCGGCGCCGAAGTCCTTGCGGCCGGGGGCGTGCACCCCGTGCTGATAGCCGAGATACGCCGCGCACCACGGCTCGTTGAGGGTCTGCCAGTTCTTGACGCGGTCGTTGAGGCGCTCGAAGACCAGCGCCGAGAAGTCGGCGAACCGGTACGCGGTGTCCCGGTGCGGCCAGCCGCCGGCGTCCTCCAGCTCCTGCGGCAGGTCCCAGTGGTAGAGGGTGAGCCACGGCTCGATCCCGTTGCCGAGCAGCTCGTCCACCAGGCGGTCGTAGAAGGCCAGGCCGGCCGGGTTGGCCGGGCCGCGGCCGCCGGGCTGCACCCGCGGTCAGGAGACCGAGAACCGGTACGCGTTCACGCCCAGACTCTTGATCAGCTGCACGTCGGACGGCATCCGGTGATAGTGGTCGCACGCCACGTCACCGTGCTCGCCGACCACGGTGTGACTGAACGTGTCCCAGATGGACGGTGTCCGGCCGTCCTCGGCGACCGCGCCCTCGATCTGGTAGGCCGACGTCGCCACGCCCCAGGTGAAATCCACGCCACTCTCCACGAATCAGTGAGGGCCGGCCCCGACGGCAGGGGGCCGGCCCTCTGCTCTAGCCGACGGGTTCGACGACCGGGTGCAGCCAGCAGGCGACGGACCGGGTCGGCCCGTCGGCGGTGTCCGGCTTGCCCAGCACCGGGATGTTGTCGGGGCACGGGTCGAAGGCCTTCGGGCAGCGCGGGTGGAACGAGCACCCGCTCGGCATCCCCTTGAGGTCGGGCGGGGAGCCCGGGATGCCGGTCAGCTCGCGGCGCGGGCCGCGCAGGGCGGGGAACGACCCGAGCAGACCCTTGGAGTACGGGTGCAGCGCGTCCCGGTAGATCGCCGCGGCCGGCGCCTCCTCGACGATCCGCCCGCCGTACATGATCGCGATCCGGTTCGAGAACTCGACCAGCAGCGACAGGTCGTGGGTGATGAAGACGACCGAGAAGCCGAGGCGTTCCCGCAGCTCGACGAGCTGGCTGAGGATCTGGCGCTGCATCACCACGTCGAGCGCGGTGGTCGGCTCGTCCATGATCACCACCTGCGGCTGCAGGATCAGCGCCATGCCGATCATCACGCGCTGGCGCATACCGCCGGAGAGCTGGTGCGGGTAGGCGTCCATCCGGTCGGCGGCGATCCCGACCAGCTTGAGCATCTCCCGCGCCCGGGCATTGCGGGCCGCCTCGCTCATCTCCGGCCGGTGCGCGCGCAGCACGTCGGTCAGCTGGGTGGAGATCTTGTGCACCGGGTTGAGCGAGTTCATCGCGCCCTGGAAGACGATCGCCGTCTCGGCCCAGCGGAACGAGCGCAGGGCCCGGTCGGAGAGGCTGAGCACGTCGTACGCCTCGCCCTGCTCCGGGTGGTAGAGGACCTGACCGCCGGTGATCACCCCGGGCGGCGCGAGCAGGCGGGTCATGCCGTACGCCAGGGTGGACTTGCCGGAGCCGCTCTCGCCGGCCAGGCCGAGCACCTCGCCGCGGTGCAGGGTCAGGTTGACGTCGCGGACCGCGCGGACCGCCTGGTCGCCCAGGCCGTACTCGACGTTCAGGTTGCGGATCTCGAGAACCGGGTCGCTCACTGGGTGACCTCCTTCCGCACGACGGGCGTCGGGCTGGCGTGGGTGTGCGGGGCGGGGGAGTTGCTGAGCACCGGGGTGAACCCGATGCGCATCCGTACCGTCCGGCCGTCGATGGTCTTGATCTTGGTTTTGCCGGCGCTGCGCAGGCGCGGGCTGACGAACTCGTCGATCCCGAAGTTGATCAGCGAGAGGGCGGTGCCGAGCATCGCGATCGCCAGACCGGCCGGGATGAACCACCACCACGCCTCCTGGGCGAGCGCCTGCTGGCCCTGCGCCCAGAACAGGATGGTGCCCCAGTTCCAGGTGGTGCTGGAGGTGACGCCGATGAAGGCCAGCGTGATCTCGGAGAGCACCGCGAAGATGACCGTGCCGACGAAACCCGAGGCGATCACCGCGGTGAGGTTCGGCATCAGCTCGAAGACGATGACCCGCCAGGTCTTCTCGCCGGTGGCCCGGGCCGCGTCGACGAAGTCGCGCCGGCGCAGCGACAGCGTCTGCGCCCGCAGCACCCGGGCGTTCCAGGACCACGAGGTGAGGCCGATCACCAGGGCGATCAGCCAGTCCTCGGCGCTCTCCAGGGTGGACGTGATGATGATGATCAGCGGCAGCGCCGGGATGACCAGGAAGACGTTGGAGAGCGCGGACAGGCCCTCGTCGGCCTTGCCGCCCAGGTAACCGGCGGTGACCCCGATCAGCACGGACAGCACGGTGGCCACGATGCCGGCGAAGAAGCCGACGAACATGACGCTGCGGGTGCCGACCAGCAGCTGGCTGAACACGTCCTGGCCGAGGTGGGTGGTGCCGAGCCAGTGGTCGGCCGACGGCGGCTGGATCAGGTCGTTGCCGCGGGCGTCCGGCTCGTACGGCGCCACCCACGGCCCGATGATCGCGAAGAGCACGTAGATGGCGAGGATGACCAGGCCGGTGGCCGCCTTGCGGTTGGCCACGAACCGGAAGCGCTGCTTCTTGACCTTGGCCGGTTTGCCGGTCTCCGGCTGCGCCATCGAACCCTGGCCCGGGATGACCTGCTCGATGCTGGAGGTAGGGATGGTCACCGGTCAGCCCTCCTTGCGGGTGCGCGGGTCGAGGAGCAGGTACGCCACGTCCGCGAGCAGGTTCGCGACCAGCACGGAGATCGTGATGATCAGGAAGATGCCCTGCATCAGCGGGTAGTCCTGAGCACCCAGCGCCTGGAACAGCTGGAAGCCGACGCCGGGGTAGGAGAACACGATCTCCACCAGCAGGGTGCCGCCGACGATGAAGCCCAGCGACAGCGCGAAGCCGGAGACGTTGGGCAGCAGCGCGTTGCGGGCCGCGTAGCTCATCGCCACCCGGCGGTCGGAGAGCCCCTTGGCGTGCGCGACGGTGATGTAGTCCTCCGAGGACACGGTCACCATCATGTTGCGCATGCTCAGGATCCAGCCGCTGACCGAGGAGATCAGGATGGTCAGCGCCGGGAGCAGGCTGTGCCGGATCGCGCTCGGGACGAAGTACTGGTCGAACGCCGGCACCAGGCCGTTGTCGAAGCCGCCGGACGGCGGGAAGAAGCTGCCCGGGCCGGTGAGCAGGTAGATCGCGATGATGCCGAGCCAGAAGTACGGCACCGAGGAGAGGAACGTGGTCACCGGCAGCAGGCCGTCGGCCCACGAGCCGCGCCGCCAGCCGGCCAGCACGCCCAGGCCGGTGCCCAGGAAGAAGCTGATCACGGTGGTGATGCCGACCAGCAGCAACGTCCACGGCAGACTGTCCGAGATGATCTCGGAGACCGGGGTCGGGAAGAACGTGAAGGACAGGCCCAGGTCACCGCGGAACAGCTGACCCCAGTAGTCGAGGTACTCCTGCCACAGGCTCTTCTCCTTGTCCAGGCCGAACAGCACGTACAGCGAGTCGATCGCCTGGGTGCTGAGCTGGCCCTGGAACTTGGTGATCAGGGACTGCACCGGGTCGCCCGGAACCATGCGCGGGATGAAGAAGTTCAGCGTGATCGCGGCCCACGCGGTGAACAGGTAGAAGGCGACGCGCTGGAGGAAGTACTTCACTTGGCCACCTCGGCCTTCTCGTTCCCGTCGTAGAGCCAGCAGGCGGCCCAGTGCCCGGGCGCGTCACCGATCTGCAACGGCACCGGCAGGTCGGTGCGACAGCGGTCCATCGCGGCCGGACAGCGCGGGTGGAACCGGCAGCCGGACGGCGGGTGGATCAGGCTGGGCGGTTCGCCGTTGCCGGCGTCCCCGGCCGCGCCGTCGCTCCCGCCGGCCAGGCGGTCCGGGTCCGGCGCCGAGGAGATCAGCAGTTTCGTGTACGGGTGGGCCGGTGACTGGGTCACCGTCTCGCTGTCGCCGCCCTCGACCATCCGGCCGGCGTACATCACCATCGTCTCGTCCGCGAAGTAGCGCGCCGACGCGATGTCATGGGTGATGTAGAGGATCGCCAGGTTGAGCCGGTCGCGCAGGTCGCGCAGCAGGTTCAGCACACCGAGCCGGATCGAGACGTCCAGCATGGACACCGGCTCGTCGGCGAGCAGCGCCTCCGGGTGCGCGCCGAGCGCCCGGGCGATCGCCACCCGCTGGCGCTGGCCGCCGGAGAGCTCGTGCGGGAACTTGTCCAGGTACCGCTCCGGCGGGGTGAGCTGCACCTGCTGCAGCAGCTCGTGCAGCGCCCGGTCCAGGTCCGCCGCGCTCTTCCCGGCGTTGTCGTGGATCTTCAGCGACCGGGTCAGGTGGTACCGGATGGTGTGTGTCGGGTTCAGCGACGCGAACGGGTCCTGGAAGATCATCTGAACCCGGGAGCAGTACCGGCGGAACGCCGCGCCCCCCTTGACCCTGGTCGACTCGCCGTGCAGCTGGATGTCCCCGCCGGTGCGGGGATACAGCTGGGCGAGCAGGCGGGCGATGGTGGACTTGCCCGAGCCGGACTCGCCGACCAGGGCCACCACCCGGCCGCGGCGGAGCGTGAGGTTCACGTCGTCGACGGCGTGAACCGCATCCTTCCGGTTGGAGAAGAGGTCGCGCAGCTTCCGGCGGACGGGGAAGTGCTTGGTCAGGCCGATCGCCTCAAGCACCACCTCGTCGGCCGGCGCTTTCGCGTCGGGGATCGACGTCATGCCGGTTTCCTTAGTAGCAGGGGTGGGCGCGGGCGCCCCGCACGTGCCGGGGCGCCCGCTGGACGATCAGGAGTTGGCGGGCTTGAGGTGCATGATCACGTCGAGCGCGCCGGACTGGGTGGGCTGGCTCGGGGCGTACGGGTCGCTGTCCGACGGCCAGCCGACCCAGTTCTTGGTGCTGTACGCGCCACCGACGTTGTCCGAGCCGATCGGCAGCATCGGGGCCTGCTCCACGAAGACCTTCTGGATCGTGGCGAGCGCGGCGGTGCGGTCCGCCTCGTTGGTGGCGTTCGCGTAGGCCTTGAGCGCGGCGGTCGCCTCCGGGCTCTTGAAGCGGCCGAAGTTGCCCTGCTGCGCGGCGGTGCCGATCGGCTTCATCAGGTCGCCGTCCATCACCGTCTGGTAGATGTCGAACGGCGTCGAACCGCCGTTGGTCCAGCGCACGGTGGCGTCGAAGTCGCCCTTCTGCACGTTGGCGTCCCAGACGTTCTGGTTCGGCTTCTCGACCGTGGCCTTGATGCCGATCTGGGCGAGGTTGCTCTTGATGATCTCCAGAGTGGTCTGGTAGTCCGACCACGGGGCCGGGTCGGTCAGCTTGATGGTGACCGGCTTGCCGCTCTTGTCCTTGAGCGTGTCCCCCTCCAGCTTGTAGCCGGCCCCGGTGAGCAGCGTCTTGGCGCCCTCGACGTCGACCGAGAAGGTCTTGCCCTTGTAGGCGTCGGTGACGAACGGGTCACCCGCGCCCTCCGGCAGACCGGTGACGTTCTTCAGCTCGGGGTGGAAGTAGCCGGCCTCGGCCTGGTTGAAGATGTCCGCCCGGTTGATGACCATGTTCATCGCCCGGCGCAGCGCCGGGTCGTCGAACGGCTTGCGGGTGGTGTTGATGTAGAGGCCGTGGATGCCCAGCACGCCCGGCGCCCAGACCTTGAAGTGCTCCGGGTCCTTGGCGACGAAGGTCTGCTGGTAGTTCGGGATGAAGACGAAGCTCCACTCCGAGGCGCCGGTGGCCAGCGCGGTGGTCTGCGCGTTGTTGTCGGTGTACGACGTGTAGCGCAGCTCCTTGACCGCCGGCTTCTCCTGCCAGTAACCGCTCTCCCGGCGCTCCAGCACGATGCCCTGCTGGCTGAACGTCTTGAGGGTGTACGGCCCGCTGCCGACCGGCTGCTTGATCGGGTCGGCGGCCGGGTCGGAGATCTTCTCCCAGATGTGCTTCGGCACGATCGGGATCTGGCTGATGATCTTGTGCCACGTGGTGAACTGCGACGACTTGAAGGTGATCTTCACCTTGCTGCCGTCGACGGTGATCTGGTCGAGGGGGATGGCGAAGATGTTCAGCGCCTCGTTCGACTTGACCAGGTTGAACGTGTACGCGACGTCCTCGGCGGTCAGCTTCTGGCCGTCGGACCAGGTCGCGCCGTCGCGGATGGTGACGTCCAGCGCCTTGTAGTCGTCCGCCCACTTGATCTCGCTGGCCAGCCACGGCTTGGCCGGGTCGGCCGGCTTGACGTTGTTCCACATGCCGAGGGGCTCGTAGATGGTCCAGCGGTAGCCGAGCGAGGCGCCCGCCGAGGTGCCGATGAACGGGTTGTTGTTCTCGGTCACGGTGCCGTTCGGCATGCCGATCGACAGGAACTCGGCGGCCTTGCCCTTGTTGGCGGAGTCCTTGTTGGCGTTCGGCGAGTCGCCGCACGCGGACAGGCCGCCCGTGGCGAGCACGCCCGCCAGGGCGATGCCGAACAGCTTCCTTCTCTGCATCGGAGAATCTCCTCGGATAGCGATTTTCGGGTGAGAGGGTGCCCGGAGGGCGTGCGGCATCGCGTGACCGGCGGCCGCCGGCCCCGAGGTGCGCGGGGGTGCCCGCCCGGCCTCACGGCCGGTCGAACCGATGTGTGCTCTGGGCGCGGACGAGAGGGGGTGTCAGGCCTGTGTGGAGGCCCGGACGGTGAAGGTCGCCGGGATCACCGTCGGCCGGTTCGGGAGCGGGGTGCCGTCGAAGTGCGCGAGCAGGGTACGGGCGGCGGCCTCACCCATCTCGCGCATCGGCTGGTGCACGGTGGACAGCGGCGGCGTGTGGTGTGCCGCCATCGGGATGTCGTCGAAGCCGACCACCGCGACGTCCTCCGGCACCCGCCGGCCGGTGTCCTGGATGGCCTGCGCCGCGCCGAACGCGCAGAGGTCGTTGTGGCAGAAGACGGCGTCGAAGTCGAGGCCGGCGGCGATCGCCTGCCGTACCCCCTCGGCTCCGGCGGCGACGGTGAAGTCGCCGGGCATCACGTGCCCGGCCGGGATCGGGCGCCCGGCGGCGGCGAAGACCGAGGCGAAGCCGTCGGTGCGCTGCTCGGTGCAGCCGAAGCGGGCCGGGCCGGTGATCACGAGCGGTTTGTGGCGCCCGATCTCCAGCAGGTGCCGCGCGGCGTCGGCCGCCCCGTCGTGGTTGGTGGTGCCGACGGTCGGGATCTGGCCGCCGGACAGCTGGTCACGATCGTCGATGAGCACCATCGGCAGGCCGCGCCGGTGCAGCGTGGCCAGATAGTCCAGGGTGCCCTCCGGCTCGATCGCCAGCAGGCCGTCGAACGACTTGGCGGCGACCTGCGCGGCGAACTGGCGCATCGATTCGTCGCCGCGGTTGCAGGTGAACAGCAGCAGGCCGTACTCCTCGGCCTCCAGCACGTCCACCGCGCCCTGCAGCACCTCGCCCATCCAGGGCCAGGTCAGCGAGGGCACCAGCATGCCGATCACCCGGGTGCGGCCCCGGGCGAGGTTGACCGCCCGGGCGCTGGGGACGTAGCCGAGCTCGTCGATCACCGCACGGACCCGGGCGGCGGTCGACTCGTCCAGCTCACCCTTGCCGTTGAGAACCCGGGACACGGTGGTCTTGCTCACCTTGGCCCGCGCCGCCACGTCGGCGATGGTGATCGGCACAGCTCCTCCGAGGTTGTGTTACCGGCCGGTTTCGCCGGGGGTCGGAACCGGTTTCGGGACCGGTTTCGGCAGTCAACCCCAGTGAGGGCCGTCACGTCAATGTGCCGGGAGATCTATTTAGGTTTCGTTCCGATAACCGGCGTGACCCGCGCTCGTTCAGTGCGGCAACAATCGGTACGTATCGGTCTGCCGGGCGAGATTCGGCAGCACCACGCCGAGCGGCGCGTCGATCAGCAGATCGGCGTACGGCTCGCCGCGCGTCACGCCCCGGTTCACGATCGCCACCCGCACCCCCTGCTTCACCGCGCGCAGCACGAACCGGCGCCCGGACATCACGGTCAGTGACGAGCCCAGGACCAGCAGCGTCCGCGCCCCGGCGACCAGCTCGAACGCCCGGGACACCCGGTCGGCCGGCACCGTCTCGCCGAAATACACCACGTCCGGTTTGAGCACCCCGCCGCACGCCAGGCAGTCCACCACCACGAAGCCGTCCAGGGCGCTCTCCTCCAGCTCGACGTCGCCGTCCGCGTTCACCGCCGCGGCCACCGCGGTGAAGCCCGGGTTCGCCGCGGTCAGCCGCCGCTGAAGATCCGCCCGGCCGGTCAGCTCCCCGCAGTCCAGGCAGGTGATCCGGGCCAGGTTCCCGTGCAGCTCCACCACGTCGGCGGCGCCGGCCGCCTGGTGCAGCCCGTCCACGTTCTGGGTGATCACCCCGTGCAGCAGGCCGAGCCGCTGCCAGCGGGCCACCGCCCGGTGCCCGTCGTTGGGCCGGGCCCGGCCGATCGTCCGCCAGCCGAGGTGGCTGCGCGCCCAGTAGCGCCGCCGGGCCAGCGGATCGCCGGTGAAGGTCTGATACGTCATCGGGGTGTTGCGCCGGGCCGAGCCGGACGGGCCCCGGTAATCCGGGATGCCGGAGTCGGTGGACAGCCCGGCCCCGCTCAGCACCACCACGCCGCCCTCGCCCAGCCACGCGTCCAGGCGCGCCACCTGCTCCACCAGCTCAAGGTCCATGAGATCCATGGTCCCTCGCCGGGGTGACGGTGACCTCGATCCGGTGGCCGGGACCGACGGCCCGGGCACGTTCCCGGGCCCGCCGGTAGGTTGATCGTGTGACCGCTGTGGCGCACGAGACGAACCGTCCGTGGGACGGTCCCCGGCTGCTGCGGTTCCTCACCGGCCTGGCCGTGCTGGCCCTGGCCGTCACCCTGCGCCTGTCCGGCCCGGCCGGCGCCCCGCTCGCCGAGCCCGCCCCGCAGCCGGCCGTGACCACGGTCACCGCCGCCCCGGACGTCACCTCCGGGAGCCCGGCCGCCCGGAGCACCGCCCCGGCCGAGCGGCGGCGGCCCACCGTCCCGGCGCGCCCGCCGCTGGCCGGACCCGCCACGTCGGCGCGGCCGGCCCCGGTCGCCCCGCCCGGCGCGGTGCCGGCGACCGGTGACTCCCGCGCACCCCCGACCCGCTGACCGCCCGGGGCGCCACGCGCGTCCGTTCCGTACGCCGGCCTGTCGATCTTTCGCTTCTCTGGGGGTGTTCCATGGATTCCGCATTCCTGAGCTCCGTCCCGCAAGCCGTCGGGATCTGGCTGCTCGTCGTGCTGCTCGTGGCCGTCGCCGCGGCCACCGTCTCGGTGCCCCGGGTACGCACCGCTCCGGCCCCGGCCGACGCCGGTCGGGAGCGCTACGCCGAGGAGGTGGCGACCGCCGCCGCGCGCGCGGCCGGCGCCGCCCGACGCCGGCGCGCCGAGTGGGAGGCCGCGCAGCTCGCCGTCGACGAGGCGTGGGCGGCCTACGAGCGGGCCGACCGGGACGCCCGGCGGATCCTGGCCGCCGGGGCGTACCCGTTGATGAGCCGGCGCCGCAAGCCCGGGGAGAACGTCGACCGCCAGCGGTACCTGCACCGCGCGGCCAGCGCCCGATGCCGCGCCCGCGATCTCTCCATCGAGCAGCTCAACGACGTCTTCGCGCACCGCGGCTGGAACCCGCGGCTGCACCCGGTCCAGCAGGAGGCGGTGCTCACCCAGGCGGTCCGGGCGCACCGGCTGGCCGCCTACCGCGCCGCGGTGGAGCGCGAACGGTCCGCCTGGCGCCGCGCCGAGGCGGCCGCCGAGGCGCTGCGCGACCTGCGCGGCGAGGCGACGGCCGCGCCGCTGCGGGTGGACGCCCCGGAGCCGGCCGACCAGCAGTGGTGGGCGGAGCAATGGACGACGGCCGAAATCCCGGCGGCCGCGTGATGTCCATCCTGGAGCGCGCCCTCGTTCCCGCGCGGCCCGCCGCACCGGCCCGGTAACGTTGCCCGGGCGGGCGGCGCGAGGGTACGGCGAGGAGGAGATGGTGGCGGCGACACCGGCGAAGACGGCCCAGGCGGTCGCTCGGATACACCGGGCGGCCCTGGTCGAGGACGCCGTGCACGAGATCATCGAGCGCGGTCTGCGCAACCGGGGCTGGAAGCCGTACATCACGGCCTACACCGGGTACGGCGCTCCGGGCTGGGCCCGGGTGATGGCCCGGGTGCTGCTGTCGCGTCCCCGGCCGGCCAGCAAGCGGCGGCAGAAGATCCGCGGCTGGCGCAGCTTCACCACCACGCCGGTCAGCGGCGCGGTGGTGCGCATCGAGGTCGGCGGCAGCGTCACCGAGACCCGGACCGACCGCAGCGGCTACGTCGACTGCCGGGTCAAGGGCGACCTCGACCCGGGCTGGGCCAGCGTCCGGCTGTACTGCGAGGGTGCCGCCCCGGTGGACGCGCCGATCCGGGTGATCGACCCGGCCGTCAAGTTCGGCCTGATCTCCGACATCGACGACACCGTGATGGTGACCGCGCTGCCCCGGCCGATGCTCGCCGCCTGGAACACGTTCGTGCTCGACGAGCACGCCCGGTCCGCGGTGCCGGGCATGGCGGTGCTCTACGAGCGGCTGACCAACGCGAACCCGGGCATGCCGGTGATCTATCTGTCCACCGGCGCGTGGAACGTCGCGCCCGCGCTGACCCGCTTCCTCAGCCGGCACCTCTACCCGGCCGGTCCGATCCTGCTCACCGACTGGGGGCCGACCCCGGACCGCTGGTTCCGCAGCGGCCAGGAGCACAAGCGCACCACGCTGCGCCGGCTCGCCGAGGAGTTCCCGTCGGTGCGCTGGCTGCTGGTCGGCGACGACGGCCAGCACGACCAGGAGATCTACTCGGAGTTCGCCCGCGAGCACCCGGACAATGTGGCCGCCGTGGCGATCCGCCGGCTCTCGCCGACCCAGGCGGTGCTGGCCGGCGCCATCCCCGGCCCGACCGAGACCCCCGAGGCCGTGCCGTCCGGCGGCAAGACGTGGTTCTCCGCCCCGGACGGCGCCGGCCTCTGGTCCCTGCTGCGCGACACCGACCTGGCCGAATGAGCCGTCAGTCGGCCTCGGCCGGGGGTTGCGACGCCTCGGCCAGCCGGTGGTGCAACCGCTCCCGGATCTCCTCCGGGGAGTACGCCCGGCGCTTGCGCTCGGCCCGGGCGATCACCGCCCCGGTCGCCGCCACTCCCGCCAGCCCCGCCAGTCCCGCTACCTTCCACCACCGCATCTGCTGAGAATAGACACGTGGTTGCCGACATCAGCCTCGACGAGGCCATCGACCTGACCCGCACGGGTGACATCTGGATCTTCCGGGGCCGGTCCGGACCGGACCGTGCCATCCAGACCCTGACCAACAGCCCGGTGAACCATGTCGGGATGTCCCTGGTGATCGAGGACATGCCGCCCCTGATGTGGCACGCCGAGCTGGGTCGCTCCCTGCCCGACATGTGGTCCGGAACCTTCCAGCGCGGCGTGCAGCTGCACGACCTGCGCGACGCGGTCACCGTCTGGGCCCGTCGCTACGGCCAGCGCGGCTGGCTGCGCCAGCTGGAGCCGGGCGTCACCCGGGCGATGGAGGACCGGGCGCTCAAGACCGTCGCCCGCCTCGACGGCACCCCGTTCCCGTCCACCTCCCAGCTCGCCTGGCGCTGGATGCGCGGCCGGATCCCGCAGATCCGGCCGCCGTGGAAGCCGTCCGAGACGTCCGAGGCGACGCTGGAGCGGGCGTACTGCGCCGAGGTGGTCGCGGTCACCTACGAGGACATGGGCCTGCTGCCCCGCAACCGCAAGGCGAACTGGTACGACCCGGGCCGTTTCTGGTCCGGCGACGAACTGGAGCTCAACGCCGGCTTCACCCTCGGCGACGAGATCTCCGTCCGGGTCCCGGACGCCTGACCCCGGGCGCGCCCCAGGCACGCCGCTCCGGTGCGCCCGCCGGACGGCCGTTCCGGGTTCCCCCGGGTCCGGATGTCCGGCTCCGTCCGGCCGGGCGGCAGGCACGCCGTTCCCGCGCGCCCGCCGGGCCGCCGTTGCGGGTCCGTCCGGGTCCGGATGTCCGACTTCGTCCGGCCGGGCGGCAGACACGCCGTTCCCGCGCGCCCGCCGGGCCGCCGTTGCGGGTCCGTCCGGGTCCGGATGTCCGACTTCGTCCGGCCGGGCGGCAGACACGCCGTTCCCGCGCGCCCACCGGCGGCCGTTGCGAGTCCGTCCGGGTCCGGACGCCGGGTGCGTCGTGCCCCGCGCACACCGCCCTCGTGCGCCCGCCCGGAGCCGGTCCGGGTCCATGCCGGGCGATACCGGCAAGGCTGCTGCCGCTGGCCCCTGCCCACACCCGCCCGCCAGCCGCGGCCCGCTCCCGGTTCCGCCGATGGTGCGCGCAGAGCCGCCGCGGGCTGTGCGGGCCACTGTCGGCGTCCCCGCAGGCCGCGGGGCTGATGAGCTGGCGGTGGTGGCTGTTCACGGCGTCGCGATGCCGCCGTCTCCGCCAGCCGACGCGGCTCGGCCGGTGTTGGTGGTCGTTTCCGGACGCTTATCGCGATCGCCAGTGCCAGCTGGGGTGGCCGGGCCGGTGTTGGTGGTTGTTCGGGGGGCGGGATGCCACTGTCAGCGCCAGCCGGGTGGCCGGGCTGGTGCTGGCGAGCGTTCCGCCCTTCCACATGCCGCCGACGGGGGAGTCACGGCTGAGGACCACCGGGCTGCTGGCGTGTCGCGGTGGGGGCCGGGGTGCCCGACGGCGCCGGCAATCGTGGTGCCATCCGGGATGGATGGCACCACGAGCGAAGCCGGTCAGCGGGCCCAGCGGCGGCGGCTGGATGGTCACCAGAGCCACCGGTCAGCCTGGTGCGGTGACCTCCCACCGGGAACCGGGGCGGTCGGCCGCTGGGTGGAGCGGCGGCCGGCCGGCGGATGGAGCGGCGGTCGGCCGCTGGGTGGAGCGGCGGTCGGCCGCTGGGTGGAGCGGCGGCCGGCCGGCGGATGGAGCGGCGGGCATCGGAGCAGCCGGTCAGCGTCCGGACCGGCGGCCGCCCGCGCGGGCGGAGAACGCGGCGGCTCCGCCACCGGTGGCGGGCCGGGGCTGCGGCGTACCGGAATGGGTGGTCCTGGGCTGCCCGGCGCGCGGTGTGCCGGAGGCGGACCGTCCGCCGCCGGTTCCGTTGTGCGGGGCGGGCGAAGCCGCCCGCGGTCCGCCGGAAGCGGATCGCTGAGTCGCACCGTCGACGCCGGAACGTCGCCGTCCGCCTGCGGACTTGTCGGCGGACGCCGTGCGCCCGCCGGTGGAGCCGGTTGCCGCCGTGCGCCCGGTTGCCGCCGTGCGCCCGGTTGCCGCCGTGCGCCCGCCGGTGGAGCCGGTTGCCGCCGTGCGGCCTTCGGATGATCCGGCGGCCGCCGTGCGGCCGGTCGAAGCACCCGCCGTGCGGCCGGTCGGAGCGGCTGCCGCGCGGCCCGGCGCCGCGTCGGCGGCGGATCGGGTTCCGGTCGAAGCCGCGCCCTCCGCGCCGGCCCGCCCGCGCCCGCGTCCGCCGCGGCGGCGCCGGGACGAGCCGCCGCCCGGTGACTCGGGGGAGGCGGGCCGGGACGGGGCCTCGGGCTGCGGCGGCGCGTACGCGACGAACGTACGCTCACCCGGCGCCAGCTCGGACAGCAGCGCGTCGCCCGGACGCGCCCGCCGGGTGACCGGCCGGATGCCGGCCCGGCGGGTCAGGTCCCGCACGTCGGCCTGCTGGTCGTCGGTCATCAGGGTGATGACGGTGCCGCGGGCCCCGGCCCGGGCGGTGCGGCCGGAGCGGTGCAGGTACGCCTTGTGCTCCACCGGCGGGTCCGCGTGGATGACCAGCGTCACGTCGTCGACGTGGATGCCGCGTGCCGCGATGTCGGTGGCCACCAGCGTGCCGGCGGTGCCGTCGGAGAACGCGGACAGGTTGCGGTTGCGGGCGTTCTGCGCCAGGTTGCCGTGCAGCTCGACGGCCGGCACCCCGGCCGCGACCAGCTGCTTGGTGAGCACCTTGGCGCGCCGCTTGGTACGGGTGAAGACCACCGAGCGGCCCGGCGCGGCCAGCAGGTCGACCAGCACGCCGAAGCGGTCGTCCGGGTCGACGTGCAGCACGTGGTGGTCCATCTCGACGGGTGCCTGCGCGGCCGCGTCCACGTGGTGCGTGACCGGCTTGCGCAGGAACTGCCGGACCAGCACGTCGATGCCGTTGTCCAGGGTCGCCGAGAACAGCAGCCGCTGGCCGCCCGCCGGGGTCTGCCCGAGCAGCCGCCGGACCACCGGCAGGAAGCCCAGGTCGGCCATGTGGTCGGCCTCGTCCAGCACGGTGATCTC
Organism: Actinoplanes teichomyceticus ATCC 31121; assembly: GCF_003711105.1. Taxonomy (NCBI): domain Bacteria; kingdom Bacillati; phylum Actinomycetota; class Actinomycetes; order Micromonosporales; family Micromonosporaceae; genus Actinoplanes; species Actinoplanes teichomyceticus. The sequence continues at coordinate 6,294,950 of NZ_CP023865.1, read as the reverse complement.
GATCGAGTCCAGCGACGCGTGCCCGTTGCGGATGTGGTCGTCGAGCCGGCCCGGGCAGGCGACCAGCACGTCGACCCCGTTGCGCAGGGCGGTGATCTGCGGGTTCGCGCCGACCCCGCCGAAGACGGTGAGGGTGCGCAGCCCGGCCGCGTCGGCCAGCGGGCGCAGCGTGGCCTCGATCTGGGTGGCCAGCTCGCGGGTCGGCGCCAGGATCAGGGCGCGGGGCCGGCCCGGGCGGCGTGGCGCCTTCGCCGCGGCCAGCCGGGCCACCACGGGCAGCACGAACGCGTACGTCTTGCCGGACCCGGTCCGTCCGCGACCGAGCAGGTCGCGCCCGGCGAGCGAGTCGGGCAGCGTGGCCGCCTGGATCGGGAACGGTTCGGTGATGCCGAGCTCGGCGAGGGTGCCGGACAGGACGGCGGGGACGCCTAGCTCGATGAACGATGTCATTAAGTGGGTAACTCCGTAGGTCAGTTGGAGATCAATCCTACTGGTCACCCGTGGCAACCACTCTGCACCCGGCAACGAACCGGGCCGCACTCAGCCTCGCAGATCTTTTTCCTCAGCGCCGGACACCCCTCTCCGGCCGGACTGAGGAGACCCCTGATGAACGGTGAGGCGCCTGCCGTCGATCGGCGTCGTGAGGACATCGTACGGGCGAACATGCCGCTCGTCGGCCACCTTGTCCGCGAGATGCTGGCCCGGGTCCCCGCCCACGTCAACCGCGATGACCTACTGTCCGCCGGGTATGCCGCCCTGGTCGCGGCCGCCCGTGGTTTCGACGCGGAGCGGGGCGTGCCGTTCCCCCGGTTCGCCGCCGCCCGGGTGCGCGGCGCCCTGCTGGACGAGCTGCGCGGGCTGGACTGGGCGAGCCGCTCGGTGCGCCAGCGGGCCCGCCGCGCCGATGCGGCCCGCGAGGAGCTGACCGCCGAGCTGGGTCGCACGCCGACCGTGCCGGAGCTGGCCGAGCGGCTCGGCTGCACGGTCGAGGACATCGAGCAGGCGGAGGACGACGTGCAGCGCGCCACGGTGTTCAGCCTGCAAGGGTTCGCCACCGCCACGGCCGACGACATCGTCACCGAGCCGGGGGCGGGGCCGGAGGAGATGCTGATCCGCCGGGAGCGTCTCGGTTATCTGCGGCATGCGGTGGAGGCGCTGCCGGAGCGGCTGCGCGCGGTGGTCCAGGGCTACTTCTTCGAGGAGCGCCCGATGGCCGAGATCGCCGCCGAGCTGGGGGTCAGCGAGTCCCGGGTGTCGCAGCTGCGCGCCGAGGCGCTGGTGCTGCTGCGGGACGGGCTGAACGCCCACCTGGACCCGGCGATGGCCGCGCAGAACCCGCCGAAGGAGGGCTGCGTGGCGCGGCGGCGGGCGGCGTACTACGACCGGATCGCCAGCCGGGGCACCCTGCGTACCAGGCTCGCGCTGACCGGCCCGGACGGGCTGCCGGTCGCCGCCTGAACGGTCCATCGTTCCCCGGCCCGCCGCGGATGGCGGCGGGCCAGTCGGTTCCCGGCCCGCCGCCGAGGGCAGCGGGCCAGTCTTTTCCCGGCCCACCGCGGACGGCGGCGGGCCAGCCGTTCTCCGGTCACTTGTTGGCGCAGGTCCCGGCCTTCTTCTGGGCCGCGATCGCCTTCGCCGCGCCGAGCTTGTAGAGCGCCAGCCCTTCGGGCGCCGGTTCCAGCCGCCACGCCTCACCCTCGTACACCATGGTGTACGACTGCGCCGCGACCAGCTGCTTGGCGATCACGACGGCCTTGTCGGCGCCCTCCATCCGGGCGCTGGTGAGCTGGATCGCCAGGCCCTTGCGGGAGCACGCCTGGTTGAGCTTGACGTAGTCGTCCTTGCTGATCGCCTGCTTGCCGGCGGAGGTGTACATCTCCCAGGCGCCGGCGAAGTCCCCGCCGCTGAACCGGTCGAACACGGTCTGCGCGGCATTCTTGGCGCCGTCGAGGGTCTTCGGCTCCGGGCCGTCGCCGGCCGCGGCGTTGCCGTCCGGCTCGTCGTCGCCGAAGGAGCAGGCCGAGGTGACGCCGAGGGCCGCGACGGCGGTGAGGGTGAGGACGGTGAGACGTCGAAACGGGCGGTTGATGTCCATGACCCGGTTAATCCCGACATGCCGCCCGGCGTAACGGCCCCGGCGTGTCCGTGACAGCTTCCGGACAGTTGCGCCTGCGCCCGTAACCCTCGGGCGGTCCGCTATTCTGGTCGTTTGCCGTAAACAGAAAAGGCAACCATCGAAAAATGGTTGCCCGGCGGCCCGTATGATAGCACGAAAAGGGGCGATTTTGTCAAGCTCGAACGCCGACATCGGTTCCGAGCAGGCGTACTTGACCGCGCTCTACCAGCGGCTCGATCAATTGCGTGAGCAGGCCGACAGCCGGCTCAAGGCGATCCTGCTGGAGGCCGGCGGCACGCCGCAGGGCCGCACCCAGCGGGAGGCCACCCGCGCCCACTACGCGGAGCAGCTCGCCCAGATGAATTCCGTCGAGAACGGCCTCTGTTTCGGCCGGCTCGACTTCGCCGCGGAGCAGCCGCGCTACATCGGCCGGATCGGCCTGTTCGCCGAGGACCGCGACCGGGACCCGCTGCTGATCGACTGGCGGGCGCCGGCGGCCCGGCCGTTCTACCTGGCCACCGCGGTCAACCCGGACGGGGTGACCCGGCGGCGGCACCTGCGCACCCGTGGCCGGGTGCTCACCGGCATCGACGACGAGGTGCTCGACCTGGAGGCCGGCGACGGGACCGGGCGCGAGGACGTGACCGGCGAGGCCGCGCTGCTGTCCGCGCTCACCGCCAACCGCACCGGACGGATGCGGGACATCGTCGAGACCATCCAGGCCGAGCAGGACGAGGTGATCCGCTCCGGGCTGGCCGGCGCGCTGGTCGTGCAGGGCGGGCCGGGCACCGGCAAGACCGCGGTGGCGCTGCACCGGGCGGCCTACCTGCTGTACACGTACCGTCAGCAGCTGACCCGCTCCGGCGTGCTGATCCTCGGGCCGAACACCACGTTCCTGCGCTACATCTCCCAGGTGCTGCCGTCGCTGGCCGAGACCGGGGTGCTGCTGGCCACGCTCGGGGACATGTTCCCGGGGGTGCGCGCCCGGGGCGTCGAGCCGGCCGGCGTCGCGGCGATCAAGGGCGACCTGGACATGATGCTGCCGGCGCTGGAGAACGCGGTCGCCGACCGGCAGACCGTGCCGGACACCTTCGTCGAGGTGGACCACGACGGCTATCCGCTGCGGATCGAGCGGGCGGTGCTGGAGGACGCGCGCGCCGCGGCCCGCCGCTCCGGCCGGCCGCACAACGTGGCCCGGGCCATCTTCGTGACCGAGGCGATCCACCAGCTGTCCCTGCAGATCGCCGAGCGGATCGGGGCGGACCCGCTGGGCGGGGAGAACCTGCTGAGCGAGGCGGACCTCGCGGAGACCCGGCGGGAGCTGCGCGAGGACGTCGACGTGCAGCAGGCGCTGTTCGACTTCTGGCCGGTGCTGACCCCCCGGCAGGTGCTGCGCGACCTGCTCACCGACGCGGACCGGCTGGAGTCGGCCGGGCTGCCGCCGTCACTGCTGCGCGACCGGTCGGCCGGATGGACCCCGGCCGACGTGCCGCTGCTCGACGAGCTGGCCGAGCTGCTCGGCGTCGACGACACGCTCAAGGTCCGCGAGCAGGCCCGGCAGCGGAAGGCGGCGATCGAGTACGCCGAGGGCGTCCTGGAGATCGTCGAGGGCTCCCGGTCGCTGGACTTCGAGGACGTGGAGGAGGAGATCCTCTCCGCGATCGACGTGGTGGACGCGAGCGCCTTCGTCGAACGGCACGAGGTGATCGACACCCGGACCGCGGCGGAACGGGCCGCGGCCGACCGGACCTGGGTGTTCGGGCACGTGATCGTGGACGAGGCCCAGGAGCTGTCGCCGATGGCCTGGCGGATGCTGATGCGCCGCTGCCCGAGCCGGTCGATGACCGTGGTCGGGGACGTCGCGCAGACCTCGGAGCTGTCCGGGAGCACGACCTGGGACCAGGTCTTCGAGCCCTACGTCGGGCACCGCTGGCGGCTGGTCGAGCTGAGCGTCAACTACCGGACGCCGGCCGAGGTGATGGCGGTCGCCGCGGACGTGCTTGCCGCGGTCGGCCCCGGGCTGACGCCGCCGCGGTCGGTGCGCTCGGCCGGGGTCACGCCGTGGGCCCGGCAGGTGCCCTCCGAGGCTCTGGCCGAGGAGCTGATCGCGGACGTCCGCAAGGAGGCGGCCGCGGTGGAGGCCGGTCGCGTCGGGGTCCTGGTCCCGGCCCGCCTGGAGCCGTCGCTGGGCGCCGCGCTCGTCGGCGCCGTGCCCGGGGCGGCCGTGGGGGAGCAGCCCGACCTGCTCAACCACGTGGTGCTGATGACCGTGCGGCAGGCCAAGGGCCTGGAGTTCGACTCCGTCCTGGTGGTCTGCCCGGACGAGATCCTCGCGGAGAGCCCCCGGGGGCTGTCCGACCTCTACGTGGCGGTGACCCGGGCGACCCAGCGGCTCGGGGTCCTGCACACCACGCCGCTTCCCGCGGTGCTGTCCTCGCTGGCCTGACGGCCGCGCCCGCGAGGCGCGGCCGTCGACCGCTTCCGGCGATTCGGTACGCCGGGAGCGGTCCGCCGGGTCAGCCGGTGCGCTGGGTGGTGTGTGCGCCCGGGTCAGCCGGTGCGCTGGGTGGTGTGCGCCCGGGTCGGCGGGTGCGCTGTGCCGCGTCCGCCCGGGGTCAGCGGGCGCGCTGTGCCAGGAAGACGTTCTCCCGGCCCGGCCGGTCCGGGGCGTCCCGCACCTCCAGCACGTCGAACCCGGCCGTGCGCAGCGACTCCGCGATCTCGTCGCGGGACCGGAACCGCAGGGTCGAGTCCGAGGTCAGCACCGTCCGGTCGGCATGGAAGTGGAACTCGTAGCGGAACGAGACCAGCGGCAGCCGCACGTGCAGACCGCCGAAATGCCGCTCGACCAGGCCGACCCCCGGGACGTCGCGGAGGACCGGCGCGGTGTCGGCGGCCCACTCCCGCCAGGCGCGGAACTCCGGTCGCCGGGCCTCGAAGACCAGGTGCCCGCCGGACCGCAGCACCCGGTGGATGCCGCGCAGTGCGGCGGCCCAGTCGTCGTCGGTGAGGAACACCTGGGCCACGTTCCCGGTCATCAGCGCCAGGTCGGCCGGCGGCCGGGCACCCCACACGGCCGGCAGCTCGCCGGCTCCGCCGTGCAGCCAGGTGACCGGCGAAGCGGTCGGTTTCGCCCGCGCCACGTGCAGCGACGCCGCCGCCGGGTCCACGCCGGTCACCGTCCGGCCGGTCCCGGCCAGGAGCGTGGCGAGCGTCCCGGTGCCGCAGCCGACGTCGACGACGTGCCCCGGGTCCAGGGCCTCGACAATCTCCAGGTAGGCGGGCAGATCGCCGCGGTCGCTGTCGAAGGCGTCGTAGAGCGGCGCGAGCCGTGGATGGGCGAACAGGTCGTCGGGCATCCCCGCAACCTATCGACCAGCTTCCATGCAGGTCTACCGATTTGTCCGTCCGTGCCTGCGAAGGCCGCTCGGCCCGCAGCGGCGCGGTGCGCACAGCACGGCGGGAGGGCTCAGCGTCCGCTGAGCCCTCCCGGTCGATCAGGCCGCCGTCGGGCGCAGGCCGCGGCCGATGGCGGTGTGGCCGTTCGCGTTGGTCATCGCCAGCCGGCTGCGCATGGAGGTGTTGTTGGCGATGTTGGCGTAGTACGACGCGCGGCGGCGGGCGGTGATGCTCTCCGGGTTCTCCGGCACCGGGGCCAGCTCCGGGTCGAGGTGGGTGTTCAGGCCGTCGCGCAGCAGCGACAGCGCCTCGGCGCGCAGCTGGGAGACGCGGGACTCGGTGACGCCGAGGTCCTTGGCGATCTCCGCCATCGGGCGCTCCTGCAGGAAGTACTCGGTCACCACGGTCTGCAGGCGCTCCGGCAGGGAGCCGATCGCGTGGTGCAGGTACCCGATCTGCTCGCGGCGCAGCAGCATCTCCTCCGGGCCCGGGGTGGGCTCGGTGACCAGGTCGTCGGCGCTGCTGGTGGTGAAGCCCTGCAGCGACAGGACCGTCGCGCGCTGCACGTCGGTGTCGGTCTGGTGCAGCTCGGTGGTGGTGGTGCCGAGCGCCTGCGCCAGCTCCTCCGGCGTCGGCGTACGTCCCAGCGTGGTGGTCAGGCTCTGCCGCGTCACATCGGTGTTGCGGGCCTTGGACCGTACCGAGCGGGTCGCCCAGTCCAGCGAGCGCAGCTCGTCCAGCAGGGCGCCGCGGATCCGGGTGCCGGCGAAGCGGTGGAACGGCACCCCGCGCTGCGGGTCCCAGCCGCGGGCGGCGGTGACCAGGGCGTGCAGGCCGGCGCTGGTCAGGTCGTCGCGGTGGATGTGGTTGGGGATCCGGCTGAGCATGTCCCGCACCAGGTGGCCGACCAGCGGCATGTGCGTGCGGATCAGCTCCTCCTGCTCGGCGGCGGAGAGCACCGGCGTCACGGGAGCGGTGTCGGCGGCGAGGTCGGCAGCGGTCGTCACGGTGCTGGTCATGTCGTTTCCCCCGGTTGTTCTCGGCGCCCCGTTGGCTGGGTGGGCACCGGCTGACAAGGGAGAACTCTGAGGTCGCGAGGGTGCGGGAGAAGGTCACGGACAGTTGCCTCCCGGTTGCTTGCCAACCGGGGCGGTCGTCCGCGTTGCCGGAGTCGATCGGCGGCCCCCGGGCCCGCTTGAGGGTTTCCGCCGGGGTACGGCAGGGTGGGCCGCATGGATCTGAGCGACAGCGGCGCGGCCGTGAACCTCGTCGCCGGGCTGGTGATCGCCGCCGGGGTGCTCGGGGTGCTGCTGCCGGTGCTTCCCGGCCTGCTGCTGACCTGGGGCGGGGTGCTGTTCTGGGCGCTGCTGTCGGATGCCGGCGGGCCGGTGCGGTGGCTGGTCCTGGCGCTGGCCACGGTGATCGCCGGGGCCGGGGCGGTGACCAAGTTCTTGTGGCCGGGCCGCAAGCTCTCCGACAGCGGGGTGCCGGGGCCGACGCTGCTGGCCGGTGGCGTGACCGGCCTGGTCGGCTTCTTCGTGGTTCCGGTGGTCGGCCTGGTGCTCGGCTTCCTGCTCGGTGTCTACCTGGTGGAGGCAGCCCGGCTGGGCGCCGGGCGGGCGTGGCCGTCGACCCGCCGGGCGCTGGCCGCGGTCGGGCTGTCCCTGCTGGTGGAGTTGGCCGCGGCGCTCGGCATCGCGGTGGTCTGGGTCTTCGGCCTGATCCTGGGCTAGGCGGACCGCGTCCCGGCGCCGGGCGGGCGGATCCCGGCGCTGCCGCTGATCGGTACGACCGTACGGGTCCCGCCCGCGGGCGAGCGGCCGAGCCCCGCGGGCCGGGCCGGGCTCAACCGTCCAGGCGGCGGCGCCGGCGCTGGACGAGCAGCAGCAGGAGCGGCAGGGCGGCCAGCGCCACGGCAACCGCGACGGCGGCGAGCACGGGCAGCCCGCGCGGCCCGGTCGGCGGCGTCGCGGCGGTCCCGGCCGCGCCGGTGGTCGCCTTCTCCGTGGCCGGGTCGCCGGTCGGCGCGGCCACCTCCGCCGGGGTGACCAGGTGCCCGACCGACGAGCCGCGCGGCTGTGCGAAACCCCAGTCCAGCAGCGCCGCGCCCTGCTGCCAGCCGCGCATCGGGCGGGCCTCGGCGCCGAGCAGGGTGACCACCAGTCGTCGCCCGCCGCGCTGGGCGGCGCCCACGTAGCTGTGCCGGGCGACCGTGGTGAACCCGGTCTTGCCGCCCATCGCGCCGGGATAGTTGTAGATCAGCTTGTTCTCGTTCTGGAACTGGAAGCCGGCCACCTTGCGGGCCGGCTGGGCGGGCATCCGCGCGGTCCGGGTCAGCACGTACTTGCGGAAGTCGGCGTTGGCGAAACACACCCGGGCGATCAGGGCGAGATCGTACGAGCTGGTGAACTGGCCCTTGCCGTCCAATCCGGACGGGGTGACCGCATGTGTCTGGAACGCGCCCAGCTCCCGGGCCTTGGCGTTCATCGCGGCCACCGTCCGGGCGACACCGTCCGCCCCGCCCCCGCCGGCCATCCGGGCCAGCGCGTTCGCCGCGTCGTTGCCGGAGTTGAGCAGCAGGCCCAGCCAGAGCGTCGAGATCGGATAGGTGCCGCCGACCACGATCCCGACCGCCGAGCTGTTCGGCTCGATGTCCAGGTCGCTCGGTACGATCCGGACCTTCTGCCGCGGGTCGAGCCGGTCGATGGCGGTCGCCGCGAGCAGTGTCTTCTGCACGCTGGCCGGGGTCTGGTGGACGTGCGGGCCACACGCCCCGAGCACCTCGCCGGTGTCCAGGTCGGCCACCATCCAGGTGGTCGCGGTGACCGCGGGCGGCTGCCTGGCGCCGGCCGGGATCACCAAACCGTGGGTGGCCAGCGCGTCGCCGCCGACCCGCATCGCCACCGGGTCGTCGGCCGGCGGGGCCGGCCGCGGCGGGGCGCTCGGCTTGGCGATCTTCGGTTTCGGGCAGGGGATCTCCGCGGCGGCGGCCGGTGTCGGCCCAACGGTGACGAGTGCGGCGGTCAGCGTCAGCGCGGCCACCATCCGGGTGACCGTCACGGCCAGCGCGCTCCCGCCTCCAGCCGGCGGTGCAGCAGGTGTTCCAGGGGCACCGGCTCGCCGTCTCCGCCGCCGGCCCCGACGACCAGCCGGGGGATGCTGGGCGACAGCTCGGCGCCGGCGAACCGGGCGCGCAGCGAGGCCGGCACGGTGAGCACGTAATACTCCCCGTCCTCGCCGACCGCGACCGACCGGTTGGATTTCAGGTACCACCCGCGGACCCGGGTCTTGTACGTCCAGCGGCCGTCGTAACTGCTCGCGGTCAGCGGGTGCGGGGGCAGCCCGCGCTCGCCGGCGCGGCGGACGAAGTCCTCCAGGAGGGTGGCGGCGTGCCGGGCCTCGGCGCTGCGCCCCGCCTCCAGCGCGGCGGCCCGGCCGGCCACGGCTTGCCGGTGGTGCGCCAGCCAGGCGGCGTGCTCGTCCTGCATGGCGCCGACCCTAACGTAGCCCCGGCCGGAGGCCAACCGGGCTTTCTCGGGATTCGGCGCGAATACTCTCCGCACATTCTGATAAGGGACCTGTCCGGTCGATCGAATAATTGCCGGATCGTGCCGGGGAGTTGCGCGAGATGGCGTTCGGGGGCCAGACTGTGCCCGGGCGATTGAATTCTCTCGGGAGTCGTTATGGCGCGGCAGGTAATCACCACCCTGATCGACGATCTGGACGGCAAGAAGGCGGATCGCACCGTCGAGTTCAGCCTCGACGGCATCAGCTACACGATCGACCTTTCCGAGGCCAATGCCGGAAAGCTGCGCAAGGCGCTGGACCCGTACATCACCGCGGGAACGCGTCTGGGCCGCACCCCGGCCGGCGGGCGGGCCCCGGCCCGGGGCGCCGCGCCGGCGCGGACCGCGGGCTCGCGCGACGAGAACCGGCTGATCCGCGAGTGGGCTATCCGCAACGGGCACAAAATCTCCGAGCGCGGCCGCATTCCGCAGGAGGTCAGCAACGCCTATCGGGCGGCGCACGGTCGCTGACCCCGGCGCGGAAATGGCCCGGCGTCCGGATCGGACACCTCAAATAGTCGCGCGCAGTCGGGGCAGCTCAGCGGCCACCGCCTCCAGGATCTTCTCCTCGCCCGCATACCAACTGGACTGCCGCGGCCAGTGCGTGATCACGTCGGTGAAACCCAGCTCCCTGGCCCGGCCGGTGGCTTCCTGGAACGCGTCCAAACTGCTCAACGAGAAGACCGGTGACGAGTCCAGATTGAGGTATCGGGCGACCGATTCCGGGGCGCGTCCGGCCGCGGCCAGGGTGTCCTCGAAACGGTCCCGGACAGCGGCCACCGCCCGCCACCATTCCGCCGCGGTCTCCGCCTGCGGGCCGGTGGTGACCCAGCCGTCGCCGTACCGCGCGGCCAGCCGCAGCGCGCGGGGCCCGTTGGCGGCGACCACGAACGGCGGCCGGGGCTGCTGCACCGGCCCCGGCGTGCTGCGCGCGTCCACCGCCGCGAAGTACGACCCGGACCAGGTGGTGGCCGGCGACCGCAGGATCGTGTCGAACAACTCGAGGAACTCGGCGAACCGGTCCACCCGGGCACGCGGGCTCAGCTCGGCGCCACCGAGCACGGCCGCGTCGAAGCCGATCCCGCCGGCGCCCAGCCCGAGCAGCAGACGGCCGCCGGAGATGTCGTCCAGGGCGGTCGCCTCCCGGGCGAAGTGCACCGGATGCCGGAAGTTCGGCGAGGCGACGTACGTCCCGAGCCGGATCCGTTGGGTGACCGTCGCGGCCGCGGTCAGCGTCGGCACCGCGTCGAACCACGGGCCGTCGACCAGATCGCGCCAGCCCAGGTGGTCGTAGGTCCAGGCGTGGTCGAAGCCGTACTCCTCGGCCAGGCGCCACCGCCGGCTCGACTCGGCCCAGCGCTGGTCGGGAAGGATCACGATGCCGAAACGCATCGCCACAGACTAGAGCGCCTCTGACGGATCATCACGAAACTGAAGATCTACCGTTGACGTGTTGTGGCGGGTGATCTGACTGATCCGGAGTGGGCGCGGCTGGAGCCGTTGTTGCCGGGCATGGCGCCGCAGCGTGGTGGCCGGTGGCGTGATCACCGGCGGGTGATCAACGGGATCCTCTGGCGGATCGAGAACGGTGCGAAGTGCGACCAGCTCCCGGACCGCGTCGTACTCCTCAACGCCCGGGCTGTGGTGGCGCGGGCGCGTCGGCCACCGAGCGGGTCACCAGCTTCGCGATGGCGGTGACCATCCGGCGTGAGCGGCGTGGCAGCAGGTGCGCCGTCACCTTGTTGCCGAGGCCCGGCACGACGTAGGCGTGGTCGCGGTCGAGCCCGCGCAGCGCGGCCCGCACCACCGGCTCCGCCGTCATGAACCGGCCCACCGCGGCTCGCTCGCCCACCACGTCGAAGAATGCGGTCCGGGTCGGGCCGGGGCACAACGCCAGCACCTTCACTCCGCGTCCGCGGTATTCCGAGCGCAGTGCCAGGCTGAAGTTGAGCACGAACGTCTTGCCCGCGCAGTAGGTGGCGAAGAACGGCGAGGGCTGGAACGCGCCCGTGGAGGCGACGTTGATGATGGCGCCGTGACCCCGGGCCAGCATCCCGGGGGTCAGTGCCCGGGTGAGGCCGACCAGTGCCACCAGGTTGACCATGAGTTGTTCCTCGTCGCGGCCCTCGGGGATCTCTTCGAACCGGCCGGCGGTGCCGAAACCGGCGTTGTTGACGAGCAGGTCGACCGGCCGGTTGAGGGCGGTGACCGCCTCAACGACGGATGCGGCGGCGCCGGGCTCGCTGAGGTCCTGGACCACGACGTCGACGCGGACACCGTCGGTGGCTCGCAGCTCGGCGGCGAGGCTCTGCAGGCGGCCGGCCGAGCGGGCGACCAGGACGAGGTCGTGGCCGCGGGCGGCCAGCTGGCGGGCGAACTCGGCGCCGAGCCCGGTTGAGGCGCCGGTCACAAGGGCGGTACGGGATGCCATGACAACTCCAGTCCATCGGCTTATGCGACGAGACTGTATCGGATGCTGGCCTAAAAGCAACAGCCGTGTAGCGGATAACTGCTGAACCGCGACCGTGATGTATTGTGTGATCATGTCCAGGACTTTGCGCGCAGATGCCGAGCGGAGCATGCGCTCGATCCTGGAGGCGGCCGAGCGGGTGCTCAGCGTCCAGCCGAACGCCTCACTGGAGCAGATCGCGGAGGCTGCCGGGGTGGCCCGGACGACGGTCCACCGGCGCTTCGCCAACCGACAGGCCTTGGTGGACGCCCTCGCCCTGGCTGCCGCCGCCCAGCTTCGTGACGCCGTCGACGCCGCCCGCCCGGACACGGCTCCCCCGCTGGTCGCCCTGCACCAAGCCACCGCGAACGTGTTGCGGACCAAACGCCACTGGCGTTTCGCCCTGGAGCTGGCCGACACCCCTGGCTCCGCGGCATTCGCCCACCAGCGGGCTCTGGCCCAGCGCTGCGTCGATCTGCTCGGGCGGGCCCGTGACCAGGGCCTGCTCCGCCCGGATGCCGACCTGGAGTGGACACGCCGGGTGCTCTACGCGCTGATCGGCGAATCGACCCACGGCCACACATTCAGCGACGCGCAGGAGTCACAACCAGATCCCGACACGCTCGCCGGCCGGATCATCGACACGCTCATACACGGCGCCGGACCGCGTCGTTAGACAGCCGGCGCAGCGGCGACTCTGGCCGCTCGTTGCCCGACGGTGCGATCTGGGCCAGAGCGCATCTGAGGGATGATCACGGATGACGGCATCCCGGAACGGTGCGGGACCGCTACCAGGCAACCGTGACCTCGCCTCGATCATGATCCGGCTCCGCGCGAACCCGACGGAGCCCACGATGATCCGTCAGATGCGCTCTAGGCGCTGCGCAGATCGCCGTCCGCCCGGGCGTCGGTGGCCGCCA